>DOWG01000032.1 GCA_003519685.1 Lachnospiraceae bacterium | reverse complement strand
TTCTGATTTTTTATGCGCATATATGACAGGAATGAATAGAATATATGGGGGGAGTGTATTTCACTTATATTTTAGGAAACGGTGGTGACAAGCAATGTCTTTTGACAATATAAGAACAAATGATATTAATAGGTATATAGGCCGGCCCGGTGTATTAATTATAGATCTAAGAGATCCACAGGAGTATGCCACAGGGCATATTCCAACAGCAATAAATATTCCGTATGAAGATTTGGAGGAGCAAAAAAAGAACTTATCAAGAAATGTTCTGCTCATATTTTACTGTGACCGAGGAAATATTAGTTTGTTAGCGGCTAGGGATATGTTAAAAGAGGGGTATCATATTAAGAGTCTATTTGGCGGTTTACGAGACTATCGGGGCATTTTAGAGAGAGGATAGATAAGATTTCATTGACGTATCAGAGAAAGAGCTTTACAATGATGCTATCAATGGCAAAAATACGGAGGTTAAAATGCATAAATTCGAATATATTTCACCGTGTCATTTTGGACTTGAGGCGGTTTTAAAAAGAGAAATTATAGATTTGGGTTTTGAAATACTAAAAGTTGAGGATGGTAAAGTAACGTATACCGGCGATGCGAATACATGCGCCAGAGCTAATATTTTTCTTAGAACAACCGAACGGGTGCTGCTTAAGGTAGGAAATTTTAAGGCAGAAACGTTTGATGAACTGTTTGAAAAAACGAAGGCGCTGCCCTGGGAGGATTTCATACCAGAGGATGGAAAGTTCTGGGTGGCAAAAGCGAGTTCCATCAATAGCAAATTATTCAGTCCCTCCGATATTCAGTCGATAATGAAAAAAGCAATTATAGAAAGACTAAAAATAAAATATAAGATCGAATGGTTTGAAGAAAGCGGCAATGCGTATCCAATTCGTGTGACGATTCATAAGGATGAAGTCACGGTAAGTTTAGACACTTCGGGGGAATCTTTACACAAAAGAGGCTATCGAAAACTCATAAGTAAAGCGCCGATTTCGGAGACATTAGCCGCTGCATTAATTATGCTGACTCCATGGAATAAGGATCGGATTCTGGTAGATCCTTTCTGCGGCAGCGGAACCATACCAATCGAAGCGGCATTAATTGGAGCAGGGATTGCCCCCGGAATTAACCGAACCTTTCTTGCAGAGCAATGGTCCAATTTGTTTTCGGACAGTATATGGTCCGAAGCAAGACAAGAAGCGAAGGACATGGAACGAAAAGATATTTCGATGAATATACAAGGCTACGATATAGATGGTGATATCATAAAAGCAGCAAGGCAGAATGCAAGACTTGCAGGAGTCGATCATTTCATCCATTTTCAGCAAAAGCCTCTCCGCGATTTAAGCAGTAGTAAAAAATACGGTTTTATTATTACCAACCCTCCTTATGGCGAACGATTAGAAGAGAAGGAAGCATTACCGGCTCTTTACCGGGAGATTGGTACTGTATTTGGTTCCTTGGATGCTTGGTCCTATTATCTTATAACCTCTTATGAGGATGCTCAGAAATATATCGGACGAAAGGCAGATAAAAACCGCAAAATTTATAATGGTATGATAAAAACCTATTTTTATCAATATATGGGACCAAAACCTCCCAAAACAGGCAGAAGACCCGGTATTTCGGATAATATTTAGAAACGGTAGAAGTTCGGAAAACCGATCAATAAATAAGACTTTGCAGTTAATTCGGGTGCTGATCTTATCAGGTATCAGTTTTATTTATTAACTGTGAAGCTTTTGTAATCGATATAAGTGCCATAAGTCCTATAAAATCTTGACTTACGACACTTATATCAGTTTAAGGTAACTATGAAATTCTACAGATTTTTTTCTATCTGTTGAAGTATATCAGAATATACTTCCTCCTTATTCAGTTCATTAATTAGTTCATGTCTGCAATCCGGATATAGTTTTGAGGTAACATTCACAAACTGTAATTTTTTTAGAACGGATAAATATTTATTAATCTCTTTTCCATATCCTCCGACGGGATCTTTTAAACCACTGATGATGTAAAGAGGAAGGTCTTTTTTCGTTTTCTGAATAAGCTTTTTCTTCGAAGCATTGGATACTAATTTAAGCAGGTCATGATAAAAGGACGCGGTACAGATAAACCCGCAGTAAGGGTCATGGATATAAGCTCCAACTACAGTATGACTTCTGGACAACCAGTCATGCGAGGTGCGGTCGGAAAGCATGGTGTATTTTTTATTGCCAAACATAAGGTTATCCATAAAGGGAGACACATGCCTTGCTCCCTTGCATTTTACGATGATGGAGGATAGGATAAGTCCTGCTCTGGTCAGAAATCCGGATGGGAATGTCGTTCCGGATAAGATAACCAGGTTGAAATTATCATAGGTCTGTATGACATTTCTTGCAATCAGAGAACCCATACTATGTCCCATTAGGATCAATCGGCTGCAACGATTGTTATGTTGAATATATTCACTGACGGTAATGGTATCTTCAACTACCAGCTGATATCCTTTTTCTGCGGCAAAAAACCCGAGATCTTTTATTTTCTTATCGGTTCCATGACCCCGGTGGTCGTAGCAGTAAACGTCGATTCCCTGATCGGCTAAATAAGAAATAAAAGGATAATATCTTTTTTGATGTTCTGCCATACCATGTAATATCAACAGGCTGGCTTTTGGTTTATCCTTGTTGCGAAAATGACTTACTTTTGTAATATACCCGTCTTTTTGTTTTACAGAAATATAATTTACTTCATACATTATGGCATCCCCTTATCTATAGTAATAATATATGAAAACAGGTGTAGCAGTTATTATTCTATTATATAGATAAATTTGCCAAAAAGCAATATTTTGTATGCCATAATTAAACTTATATATCCAAATAACAATAAAATATGCCAATATCTATGAATAGGTATAAAAGAATATTGAGAATAAGTGGATATTATTATATAATTTAAGCGAAATCAGACAATTTTGTTCTATTATAAGATAGATTGACAATCAGGGAGGATATCCATGAATGAGATGTTACTAAAACGAATGGCAATTCAAAGCGTAGCCTTTATGCTGCTTATCATAACGATATCCTATGCACTTAGAAGATATCAATC
>DOWG01000021.1:469-7077 GCA_003519685.1 Lachnospiraceae bacterium | reverse complement strand
TAAATTATTAGGTAAGGGATTGGACCTATGTTAGATGCTGGGATTAATAAGATGGAGATAAATTATGAATAATATTAGATATGTAGAGTTTGACGCTAGCCATTCGGGGGACTTTGTATTTGATATTCCGAAAGGGCATGATTGCTGGTTACTTGTATTAACACAGACACCGGCTATTTTCTATGTAGATAATGATTATGTAGAATACCCGCCTAATTGCGCAGTGTTATACAAGCCAAATCAGAAAATATATTACCAAGCCAGTTCGGATAAATTTATAAATGATTGGATAAGGTTTGACTCTGACGAAACTTATGTTACATCAACACCGATACCTTTTGGTGTCCCTTTTATTCTTCGGGATCCTTCATACTGCCATAAAATATATCAATTGCTGGTAAACGAACATATATTAGATAACGATTATAAAGATATTTCAATTGATAATTTATTAAGAATATTATTCAATAAATTATTGGAATCATATAATTACAAATATATAACTCCTTTTTACAAAGACCTTACAAATATAAAAATGGAAATATACCGTAATCCGGATAAAGAATGGACAATTGCAATGATGGCAGATAAATTAAATATTAGTGCGGGATACTTGGAAAAAATTTATAAAAACATCTTTGGTATTACTTGTATGGATGATGTTATAAAAAGCCGTATTAATCTGGCTAAGAAATATTTAATGTATCACCATTATACGATAATAGAGATTGCATCCCTTTGTGGATATCGAAATATTGAACACTTCTATCGTCAATTTAAGAAGATTACGGGGGTAACGCCGAATGCATTCCGAAAATCTTCTAGTCAGACAATGAAATGTAGTGAAAGATAAATTTATTTATGATTACATATTGATATCTATAAAAAAATCAAGTCATTGGACCATGGCTTGATTTTTTTATTGGTATTATTAATAGTGATGAAGATAAATCATCTTATGCTTAGTTTATATCATTGTTTTATACATATTATTCACTTAAAATGTATCATATATGGGGCCAATATAAATATGGGTATAATGTATTATATTGACACAAGTCTAATATTTAATTATGCAATCGGTACTTAATATATATATACGCCAGGCTTGGCAATTATCAAATGATGAGAGGTGCAATATGAAAGAGTTAAAGAGTAAGCAGGTGAAACTTTGTGATGGCGATTTAAGAAGACGAGAAATTGCTAACAGAGAGTATCTAATGAAATTGACCAGTGAAAATCTTCTGCTTAATTATAAGTTGGAAGCCGGAAGATATTCAGGAAGAGAACTTGATAGTGATGCGCATAGAGGATGGGAATCTCCGGTATGTCAATTACGAGGACATTTTCTGGGTCATTGGCTGTCGGCCGCAGCCATCCATTATGATATGAGTGGTGACATGGAATTAAAGGCAAAAGCGGATGCCATTATCGATGAATTGGCAGAGTGCCAAAAGGATAATGGTGGTCAATGGGCAGGCCCGATTCCTGAAAAATATCTTTACTGGATTGCAAATGGAAAGGAAGTTTGGGCTCCTCAATATACACTCCATAAAGTATTTATGGGCTTGATTGATATGTATCTCTATGCTGAAAACCATAAGGCTTTAGAAATTGCAGATAAATTTGCCGATTGGTTTGTAGAGTGGAGTGGTAAATATAGCAGAGAAAAATTTGATGACATACTTGATGTAGAAACTGGTGGAATGCTTGAAGTATGGGCAGAGCTTCTTCATATCACGGGGAAAGATAAATATAAAATGTTGTTAGAACGCTATTACCGAGGCAGGCTATTTGATCCGCTGCTGGCAGGTAAAGATCCGTTGACTAATATGCATGCCAATACAACCATACCTGAAATTCTTGGCTGTGCCAGAGCCTATGAAGTGACCGGAGAAGAAAAATGGATGGAGATTGTAAAGGCATATTGGAATTGTGCTGTAACTGAGAGAGGGTGCTTAGCAACAGGTGGACAAACGTCAGGTGAGATCTGGATGCCTAAGATGAAGATGAAAGAAAGATTGGGAGACAAAAACCAAGAACATTGTACGGTATATAATATGATACGGTTGGCAGAATTTTTGTTCAGACATACAGAAGATCCCACTTATATGCAATATATCGAATACAACTTATATAATGGTATTATGGCGCAGGCGTATTATCAGGAGTATGCTTTAACCGGGAGTAAACATGTTAATCCCTCAACTGGATTACTGACTTACTTTCTTCCAATGAAGGCTGGATTACATAAGGATTGGAGCGGTGAGACCGATAGCTTCTTTTGCTGTCACGGAACTATGGTACAAGCAAATGCTGCTCTAAACAGAGGGATATATTATAAAAATAAGGAAGAGATTTTTGTCTGTCAGTATTTTGATTCTGAGTTGCAAACAAAAATTGGAGAAGATGATATAACAATCATCCAGAAGCAAGATAAAATGAGTGGGAGCATGATGAATTCCTCCAATACTGCCGGCAGTCAAGAGGTGAACGAAGTTACACTACTGCATGAAAATATGCCAAAGTATAGGAAACATGATTTTGTTGTACGAACTTCTACTGTAAAAACTTTCACCATTCGCTATCGTATTCCTGAGTGGATTATGTCGGAGGCAATTATTTATGTAAACGGTTCGGTACATGGTAAAACATCAGACAGCAATAAATTTTATAAAATAAAACGAGAGTGGAAGGATGGAGATACAATTAGTATCATCCTACCTATTGGCATCCGCTTTATTCCACTTCCCGATGATGATGAAATAGGGGCTTTCCGCTTTGGTCCTGAAGTACTTGCAGGTATCTGTGATACGGAAAGATTACTTTACGTAGAAAACAAAGATATTGCTTCTGAAATTATGATGGAAAATGAACGGGAGTGGGGTAATTGGCGCTATTTCTTCAAGACAGTAAATCAAAATCCGGTAATTCAATTAAGAAGAATAAGGGACATCGGATATGAACCATATCAGATTTATTTTAAGGTCAAGTATAAATGATGCACAAAGTCTATATTCGGAAGATAATACATAGCAATGGAGGTATTTATGCTAATTGTTGATAAGAGGCCTGGCAATAGAATTATAGGAGTGAAGCGTACTCAAGGGGCACTGATTTTGTCCACAAACAATGGAAAAATTAAATTGGAACCAAAATCCTCAGAAATTATTCGTGTGGTCTATACACTTAAGGATACCTTTTCTGTCCAAGAAAAGCCCGGAATCATATGTAAAGCTGTTTATGATGAATGGAATTATAATGAAGGGGAAAATGAGATTACCCTAACTACAAGAAGGATTACGCTTCGAATTAATAAAGAAACAGCGTCAATACAGTACTATGATAATAAAGGGAAACTGCTGTTGAAAGAAAGAGATTATGAAAGTAAAAATTTAGAGGAGTTCTCTGCATATAAAACTGTAATTGATGAAGATACGAGGGTTGAAAAAGTTGTTACTCCTGATGGTGCTAAGGAAGTTGTAAAAGATGCGAACAAGGTTTTTGATCAGAAACTTTATAGAACCAGACTATATTTAGAGTGGCAGGAGCAAGAATCATTATACGGACTTGGACAAAATGAAGAGGGATATTTAGATTTAAGAGGAACAACAGTATTCCTACATCAAGCGAATAAAAAAATTGCAATTCCCTGTCTAGTATCTAGTCTGGGATATGGTATTTTGGTAGATACCTATAGTCCGATGATTTTTAATGATACTAATTTTGGCTCCTATCTATATACAGAGGCTGATTATGAGATGGATTTTTACTTTATATATGGTAATGACATGGATGGGGTTATTCGTGGGTATCGTTATCTGACAGGAAAAGCAACCATGCTGCCTAAATGGACATTTGGCTTTATACAATCACAAGAACGATATGAAACAGCGCAAGAATTAATTGATGTAGTAAAAGAGTATAGAAAAAGGAATATTGGTTTGGATTGTATTGTTCTGGACTGGTGTTCATGGCAAGGAAATCTATGGGGGCAGAAGACATTTGATCCTGAGCGTTTTGCAGATCCCTCTGCCATGATGGATGAACTACATGATAATCATGTAAGCTTGATGGTATCTATTTGGCCTAATATGAGTAAGGAGTGCGATAATTTTAAAGAATTCAAGGATAAGGATTTATTTCTACAAGCTAGTAGTGTCTATAATCCTTATATAGAGGAAGGAAGAAAACTTTACTGGAAGCAGGCAAATGAGGGACTATTTTGCCATGGTATCGATGCATGGTGGTGTGATTCTAGTGAACCCTTTACACCTGAGTGGAATCATACCTGGCAACCTGGACCAAGTACTATGTATCATGAATATTATAATACAAGCAGTCAGCATATTCCTGCACAGCTAACAAATACTTATAGTTTATATCATGCAAGAACAATGTATGAAGGGCAACGTGATACAACAAATGAGAAAAGGGTTGTTAATCTTACCCGTAGCTGTTACACCGGTCAGCAAAGATACGGAGCCATTCTATGGTCCGGTGATATATCTGCAAATTGGATCACTCTGAAAAGACAAATTACAGCTGGCCTTAATTTTTGTGCCAGTGGTATTCCGTATTGGACATTAGATATTGGTGCTTTCTTTATTAGGAAGGGTGTTCAATGGTATTGGGATGGGGATTATGAGAAAGGTTACGATGATCTTGGATATGTAGAACTATTTACAAGATGGTTTCAATATGGATGCTTTTTACCGATATTCAGGAGCCATGGTACAGACTTTAGAAGAGAATTGTGGCATTTTGGAGAAAAGGGAGATATCTTTTATGATACAATAATTAAATTTAATCAATTAAGATACCGGCTTATGCCTTACATTTATTCAATGGCAGGTAAGGTATGGAAGGATGATTATACCTTGATTAGAATGCTGGCCTTTGATTATCCTGAGGATGCAATAGCAAGAGGTATCGATGATCAGTATATGTTCGGTGAAAGTCTAATGGTTTGTCCGGTGGTTGAACCAATGTATTATGATAAGAATGGGGTGCCAATCGAGGGTTCTTCAAAAACCAGAGAAGTATACCTTCCGAAAGGATGCTGGTATGATTTTTGGACAAATAAGTATTACGAAGGGGGACAAACCATAATAGCAGATGCACCGATTGATATCATACCACTATTCGTAAAAGCAGGTAGCATCCTTCCGATGGCTCAGTTTATGCAATATGTAGATGAGATGCCAAACGCACCGATCAAACTGTATGTTTATACGGGTAAGGATACTGAATTTGAATTATATGAGGATGAAGGCAACAGTTACCGATATGAAGAAGGTGAATATGCCATAACAAAATTGGTATGGGATGATAAAAATCAAGAACTAGTTATTGGTGAACCAATCGGATACTATAAGGGGATGACAGGCAACAGAGAATTTAAGGCAGAAGTAATTGATAATGTTTAGGTGTTAAATAAAAGGAACCTTTCGCTTTTATTCTTTTAATGAACCTTATCTACAATGCATAAGTATCTTATCTTAATTATCATGAATTTAAGTTGATATAATTTTGATATTTAGATATAATTAACATAAAAACGTTTTACCTGATTGTCCTATGAAAGGATTTGATAAATTGGTTACATTAAAAGAAATTGCTAGGATGTGTGATGTTTCAATAACTACCGTATCTAATGTGTTAAACGGCAAGCCAAAAGTTAGTGAAGAAACTAGGCAAAGGGTACTTGAGGTGGTGAAACAAACTGGATATCAGCCAAATTATTTTGCCCAAGGAATGCGAAAACAGAAGACTAGAATTATTGGTATTATTGTAGAAGATTTGGATTTGTTTAGTACGCCACCTATAGTAGAGGCTATAATGGCATATTGTGATGATAATAATTATCGGACTTTACTTATAAATTTAAGACTCTATGACAAATGGCAAGACACGTGGTATTCTGATGAAAAAAAAATACAATCAGTACTTCAGCCAACGATTCGTGAATTGTTATCAATTAAAGTAGACGGAATTATGTATGTGGCCGGACATTGCCGGGACATCAACTATTTTATGGATGATTTTAAAATTCCTGCTATTATAGTATATGCTTTATCGGNNTCATCCAGATTTCCCTCTGTTGTGTTTGATGACGAAAAGGGTGGTTATGATATAACTAAATATTTAATTTCAAAGGGGCATCGTAAAATAGGTGTGATTGCAGGAAGTGCTAATAATTTTCATACGCAAAAGCGAAGTTTGGGATATCAAAAGGCCTTGTTCGAGGAGCAGATTTTATTTAATCCGGACTGGATTAAGCATGGAGACTGGGAAAGGATGTCTGGATATATACAAGCTGAAAAGATAGTAAAAGAAGGCGTTACAGCGATTTTTTGTATGAATGATTTGATGGCAGCCGGTGCATATGATTATCTTTATGAGAATAATATAACCGTGGGACAGGACATTTCTATCGTTGGATATGATAATAATGAGATTTCTGAGTACCTAAGACCCGCGCTTACGACCATTGATATTCCATTGAAAAAAATCGGTAAGACCGCAGCAGAGTATTTTGTAAAATTGCTTGAAGATGAGTTAGACAGTAATGAAAACCAAGAGATAATAAAATTACAATGTAATAT
>DOWG01000021.1:0-441 GCA_003519685.1 Lachnospiraceae bacterium | reverse complement strand
AAAGATGAAAAAACAAGGATTTAATCCATATCTTCCATCGTGGGAATATATTCCGGATGGTGAACCTTATGTTTTTAATGATAGAGTCTATGTTTATGGCTCTCATGACCGTTTCAACGGGTATGCTTACTGTTTAAATGATTATGTTTGCTGGTCTGCACCGGTGGATGATCTAGCTGACTGGCGTTATGAAGGAGTTATTTTAAAAGCTACAGATGTAGAAGATAATGAAGACCGTGATAGCTGTCTTTATGCTCCTGATGTAGCGGTCGGACCGGACGGAAGATATTATCTATATTATGTAGACAGTAAGCGTTCTATAGTATCTGTTGCTGTCTGCGATACACCGGCAGGCAAATACGAGTTTTATGGTTATGTACAATATCCGGACGGAGTAAGATTAGGTGAGAGAGAGGGAGATGAACCGCAATTCGATCCTGC
>DOWG01000236.1 GCA_003519685.1 Lachnospiraceae bacterium | reverse complement strand
GCAAGTACTGCCTTAACGTAAAGATTGGGTAAGCTTAAGCAGTCAACAAAAATATATAACCCCAGCTCCTCTACCCCGAGAGAAACCAATCTCGCCCCGAAGAACTTTGTAATTTTTAATGCCTCTTCCTTCTTATTGCTGCTTTTGGAAAGGAACACAAGTGTCTTATTAATGATATAAGCGAAGGTAACCGCCAGTATCCATGCAAAGACATTGGAGATCAGATTTGGTATCCCTATAACATTGCAGAGCAGATAATAGGCAGTAAAATTAACAATGGTGGTCAGTACCCCCGCAATGGCATAATTGATGAATTCCCTTTGGAATACGATCGGAATATATTTTTTTACCAGTCGAATGATCCGTTCCATATGATAACCTCCAGCATCTCATCGTCGAAGTCAAATACATTATGCCCTAAATAAAGAGCGCCTAAGCACTTCCTGCCTGATATTGTTTCTTTGCCTGCTGCCTGGACCCTTAGAGGCCGAAATGAAGGAAGTTACGCTATGAGTATATAGTACATTATTTCCTCTGTCAATAAAGTATTGAAACAGATGCTTATATGTGAAACGGATGCTTTTACTCCTTAACGATTCTGGATAATTTAAAAACACCTAACGCCAACGCTCCCACAAAGAATAAGAGCAGCGGCAGAAACCACAACAGCTTTGGATAAGCGCTTGTCAGTATCTTTAATCCCCAGGTAGCAGGAAGGAGATATCCTGCCTTTTCCAACGCATCCGGCAGCATATCGGCAGGAAACATCATACCGGTGAGCATCATCGAAGGCAGGAACAGAAGCTGTGCATACATCGTCAGCTTATTCACATTGGAAACAAATAACCCCAGCAAAGACCCAACCGCAATGCAGGTAATGATAAAGATAGCCAGACATCCAAAGTATTGAAATGGCTTCTCCGGTAACTTTGCATCAAAGGCAAGGGGCGCCGTCGCATAGATGATAAGGCTAGTAATAAATAAGTGAACAAAAGCAGATATAAAATTATTTACCGCTCCGGTCCAGAGAGGAATCCCGCCTACCTGATACGCCTTTTTAATATCGCTTGGATACAGCTCAACCAGTGGAAGCGGCGTTCCCAAAAAAGCTCCCATTGTAATCGTAAATACCGTCATGGACTGGATCAGCGTGTCTTTTGCCAGAGGGTTAATGGAAGTGAAAATCGCTCCGATAAAAAGAAAAAACAGCAGCGGAACGAGATAGTACGTAATCAGGATTCCTTTGTTTCGTAAATCTATTTTCCATTGCAATGCTACTCCATAGAAAAAAGCCCGCATTTATTTTCCCTCCTTTGCAATCTCAATAAAACGCTCCTCCATGGAAGCACGTTCGATCTTAATATCAATGACTTCATTGTCCATTTCCTTAAGCATGGTCAACAACTCTAATAAAGCATCGCTGATCTCGGATGTCGTCACTGTAAAATAATTCTTCTCTAAGCTGCCGGCTTTACTATAGCGCAGCTTTACCTGCGGGAAAGGATTTCTCGTATGCAGAGATATCCTTCTTTCTCCAAAACCACTTCCGGTCAACTCATATGCCGTTCCCAGAAAAGCCAGCTCTCCTTCTCTTAAAATAGCAATCCGGTCACATAAGCTCTCCACCTCCGCCATGTCGTGGCTTGCCATTAAAATGGTTTTACCGGCTTCCTTCAGCTTTCTTATCTCCTGATGTAAGGATACCCTTCCTTCCACATCAAGTCCGGCAGTCGGCTCGTCCAAAATGATGATATCCGGATCATTAATCAGGGCAATCACCAGATGTAATTTTCGTTTCTGCCCGGTAGACAAGGTTCCATACTGCTTATTTCGAAACTCCATAATTCCGAAATTTTGAAGTACGGTTTGGTCTACTTTTGCATTGTTCCATTTGCTGAATAGTTTATAAGCCTCCAGCGCTGTTATGTTTTCCATGAGAGAGGAGGACTGTAACTGTACTCCGATTCTTCCGTGCACTCGAATCGTACCCTCATGATACCTTCGAATTCCTTCAATACATTCTAATGTTGTTGTTTTACCGGCACCGTTGGCACCCAGTAAAGCAAAGATTTCCCCCTGCATCGCAGTAAAAGAAAGCCCGTGGATTACGGTATGATTACCGTATTTTTTAACCAGATTAACTACCTCAATCGCTGCACCCATATTTCTCCTTCCTTACGATACCATAATAGGCAATTGCCTGTAATATTTTTTATCATACAATAGTTTGGTAATTTTTTCAAGAAATATAAAAAGCATCCAAATCGTACGTGAATTTTCCACAACTAAAAAGGCTGCATAAAAACCTGCATAAACAAGTTTTCTACAGCTTGTAAAAGTATCTTCTAAAGAAACAAGAGGTATGATACTATTATCAAAAGGGTGGCTAAGTAATAATTAGCGATAACTTATGCCCGCACGCAAAAAGGCTGCATAAAACCTGCATAAACAAGTTTTCTACAGCCTGTAAAAGGTATCTTTTATAAGAGTGTCTTATGTTTTAATGAAGCAGATAATTTGACCTGTTGTTTTAAAATAGACCATTCAAGATAATTACTGTTCAAAACACTCGCGCAGCTTCTTCAGCGCTTTCTTTTCTATCCTGCTGACATAGCTTCTGGATATTCCCAATTGACTGGCAATTTCTCTCTGCGTAACCTCCTTGCGGTTATGCAGTCCATACCGAAGAAAAATGATTTCTCGTTCCCTGTCGGTCAGAATTTCGCCAATCATGCTATACAGTTTCTTAATATCATTTTTCAGTACAATATTTTCTACAATATCGACATCTGCCTCTTCAATGATATCCAACAGATTGATTTCATTGCCTTCCCGGT
>DOWG01000165.1:1455-7805 GCA_003519685.1 Lachnospiraceae bacterium | reverse complement strand
AAATGATATCCGATAAGGAGTATTTGCATTCGTCGGTACTTTGGCTCCGTATTTTGGAGCCTTATGTACCCTACGTAATGCAACCAAGCGAAAGCGTCTCCGGATTGGATACATTTAACGAAATCATAGGATAGACTTTGCCCAGGTGTGAACAGTAACGGGGAATTATAGCGGCCTGTTGGGGAAGAAAGTTAGAGTTGACATTGAACCGGAGATAGAGTATTATGAAATACAAGAACATTAGTTCGCTTAAGGAGGATAATGTAGAATGGCAAAGGATGAGAAAATAAAAGCCTTGGAATCTGCCCTGGCACAGATCGAAAAACAGTATGGAAAAGGTTCCATTATGAAGCTCGGGGAAACCGGTGCGCATATGAACGTAGAGACCGTACCGACCGGTTCCATCAGCCTTGATATAGCATTGGGATTGGGCGGTATTCCCAGAGGGAGAATCGTTGAGATCTACGGCCCGGAATCAAGCGGTAAGACAACGGTTGCCCTGCATATGGTTGCAGAGGTTCAGAAAAGAGGCGGCATCGCCGGATTTATTGATGCAGAGCATGCACTTGATCCGGCTTACGCGAAAAACATCGGTGTTGACATTGATAATTTATATATATCGCAGCCGGATAACGGGGAACAGGCGCTCGAGATTACCGAGACTATGGTACGTTCGGGAGCAGTTGATATCATTATCATTGACTCGGTTGCGGCTTTGGTTCCAAAAGCAGAGATTGATGGTGAGATGGGAGATTCCCATGTCGGCTTGCAGGCAAGATTGATGTCTCAGGCCTTAAGAAAGCTGACCGCAGTCATCAGTAAGTCGAACTGTATTGTTATCTTTATTAATCAACTTCGTGAAAAGGTCGGTGTTATGTTCGGTAATCCGGAGACCACGACCGGCGGTCGGGCATTGAAGTTTTATTCCTCCATCCGTTTGGATGTACGAAGGATTGAATCCTTAAAGCAGGGCGGCGAAATTGTCGGTAACCGGACCCGTATCAAAGTTGTTAAGAATAAGATTGCTCCGCCATTTAAGGAAGCAGAATTTGATATTATGTTCGGGAAGGGAATCTCTAAGGAAGGGGATATTCTGGATCTGGCGGCGGAAGCCGGCATTGTTAATAAGAGCGGTGCCTGGTATGCTTATAATGATAATAAGATCGGACAGGGACGAGAGAACGCAAAACAATTCCTTATGGATAATCCTGAGATGATGGCTGAGATTGAAGAAAAGGTAAGGGAAAAATATATGTTAAATCCGGCAAAGGATGCTACCGAAGAATCGAAAACGGGCAAAGCGGACAAAGCGGTGAAAACGGAGAAAGAATAGAACATATACAGGCTGTCTTTGATAGTATCTGTTTATTGCAATCACATGGATGAATCCGTGGCTGATCGAAAGACAGATGGCTGTTACAGGCAGCCTTTTCTATCTGATCAGGTGAGGATACCATTTGGTTTTCGAAGCAAAAGGAAAGAAACAGAGGCGATAGATCATGGAGATTACCCAAATTGAAAGAATATCAAAGACAAAGGTTCGGATATTTATTGACGGGGAGTATGCATTCCCCCTTTATCAAAATGATGTGATTCGGTTACAACTGGAGGAAGGAATGGAGCTGCCGGAGAAAATCTATAAGGAAATCTGTGAGAAGGTTATATTGTGCCGTGCGAAGAAAAAGGCTCTGGCTCTTCTAAAAACACAGGACCGTACCCGGGCGGAGCTGAGAAGAAAATTAAAGGATGCAGGCTATCCCGAGGAGATCGTTAACCAGACGATTACCTATGTGGATTCCTACGGATACCTGGATGATGTGCGATATGCTTCCCTTTATATTCGCGACAGAAAGCATAGAAAAAGTAAGCTAGTGCTTAAAATGGAGCTAAGCAGGAAAGGAATCAGTAAAGATATTCTGGATCCTATATTTGAAACGGAATACCANNATTGCCATAAAAAAGGCGATCGCTAAGAAAAATGTGGATACGGAACAGCTTACCTGGGAAGAAAAACAAAAATTGATCGCTTCTTTGTATCGAAAGGGGTTTGCTGTCGACAAAATTAATCGAATCCTATAGTAAGATTAAATTTCATATCCAAATTGTAACTACATTTCTATATTTCTCTTAATTTATCCTTGCATTTTCTGGCCAAATACCTTAAAATTATAATTGGCATAGAATTTGGATTTAATTTAACAATAGAAGAAAATGGAGGGCTGAACATGAGTAATACAGCACAACTGTCAGCAAGAGAACGAATTATTTCATTGCTGGACGACAATAGTTTTGTTGAAGTCGGTGCTTTTGTTACAAAGAGAAATACTAACTTCAATTTACAGCAAAAAGAAATCCCAGCTGACGGGGTCATAACCGGTTACGGTGTTGTCGGTGGCAATCTCGTCTATATCTATAGCCAGGATGCTACTGCAATGGGTGGTTCAATTGGAGAGATGCATTCCAAAAAAATTGCATATATTTATGATTTAGCACTTAAAGTGGGGGCTCCCGTTATTGGCCTTATCGACTCTGCCGGTATGAGGTTACAGGAAGCAACCGATGCTCTAAACGGCTTTGGGGAGATTTACCAGAAGCAGGCTTTGGCTTCCGGCGTTATTCCTCAGATTACCGCTATCTTCGGAAATTCCGGTGGCGGCTTAGCTGTGATGGCATCTTTAAGTGATTTTTCATTTATGGAGGAAAATAATGCTAGATTATTCGTAAATTCACCGAATGCTTTGCTTGGCAACTATAAAGAAAAATTAGATACATCCAGTGCAAAGTTTCATAAAACAGCAGGAACGGTTGATTATGTAGGTGAATCAGAGGCGGATATAATTCAAAAGATTCGCGAACTTATATCCATCCTACCGAATAATAATGAGGATGATGATTCCTATGAGGAATGTACGGATGATTTAAATCGTCTTGTACCTCAGCTGTCTTCTGATATTGGAGATGCAAGAAAAGCACTTGTAGATATTTCGGATAATAACTATTTCTTTGAAATCAAAGAAGGGTATGGAAAAGAAATGGTTGTTGGTTTTATCCGTTTAAACGGCATGACCGTCGGAGCAATTGCTAACCGTACGGAGATACAGAATGAAGAAGGAAAAGCAATAGAAAAATTCGATGGTTCTTTAACCACCGCCGGTTGCGATAAAGCAGCAGGCTTTGTTACTTTCTGCGATGCCTTTCATATTCCGTTACTTACCCTTACGAATGTAAACGGTTATCGTGCAACCGTTGAGGAAGAGAAGACAATTGCGAAAGCTTCGGCTAAATTAACCTATGCATTTGCGAATGCAACTGTTCCCAAGGTGAATGTTATCGTTGGTAAGGCTTATGGAAGTGCATACGTAACGATGAATTCCAAGCACATTGGTGCAGATATGGTTTTTGCATTGCCGGACGCACAAATCGGTATGATGGATTCCGATCTTGCGGCACAAATTATGTATTCGGAAGAGGATTCCAAAACGATAAAAGAGAAAGCTACCGAATATGCAGATCTGCAATCGAGTGCTTTGTCTGCTGCAAAGAGAGGCTACGTGGATGCAATTATTGAACCGGAAACCGTTCGTAAGCATGTAATATACTCTTTTGAAATGTTATTTACAAAGAGAGAGGGCCGCCCTGAGAAAAAACATGGTTCCCTTTTATAGAATGAGGTGAAATTATGGGACTACAGAATATGATATCCGGAAATAAATTAATATTACTTTTACAGAAACCTATGGGAGAACGCTTAGAAATTGCGTCCCTGAACACCTTACTCGGCCTACTTATCGTTTTTACAGTATTGATATTGATTACCTTGATTATATATATGTTCCGAATCATTCCCTATTTGAAAGAAAGAAACTCGCGCAAGCAGGAGAAAGATAATAGCCCGGTTGACACAGTGATTAATCAAATAGAAGAGCAGGAAGATATGGAATTGGTAACCGATGATAGTGAGCTGGTTGCTGTTATTACGGCTGCAATTTGCGCGGCTGCAGGTGAAGCGGTACCTTCGGATGGGTTAGTGGTTCGTTCGATAAGGAAAGTAAATAGAAGAAGATAAATGAATTCAATATAAACTTTAACAGTGATATCAATGGATATCAATTACCACGCCTGTGGCACAAAGTTTGCAGGCAGTAAAGAAAGGACATGGTTATTAATGAAAAATTATACAATTACAGTAAATGGCAACACTTATGAGGTAACGGTTGAAGAAGGATTTCGTCCGGCTGATTCAGCGGCACCCGTTGCAGCTGCAAAACCGGCTGCACCTGCAGTAAAGCCTGCAGCACCGGTACAAGCGGCATCGGCAGCAAAGCCTGCGGCATCTGGTTCGGCAGGAAGTATAAAAATCAACTCCCCTATGCCGGGTAAAATTCTTAATGTTAAAGTAAATGTTGGGCAAGCAATTAAAAAAGGTGAAGTTGTCCTGATTCTCGAAGCGATGAAGATGGAGAATGAAATCGTTGCTTCTCAGGACGGTACAATTGCAAGTGTTGATGTAGCTGCGGGTCAGTCAGTTGAAGCAGGAGACATTTTAGTAACATTAAATTAACGATTTTACATTATGAATTGTCTTTGTACAAGATGTGAAATCCCATGATGGGAGGCTTTTAAAAAATGGACTATATCATTGACACGTTATCCGGATTGCTTCGTGATTCAGGATTTTATTCAATAACATATAAAAATGTTATTATGATTGTTGTTGCATGTGTCCTTTTATACCTGGCAATTAAAAAGGATTACGAGCCGCTTCTCTTGATTCCAATTGCATTTGGAATGCTGCTTGTTAATCTTTTCCCGGGTATTATGGCACCGCCGGTGTATGATGCCAATGGCGAATTGGTTTCTGCCGGCGGATTACTACACTATTTTTACATTGGTGATAAGATCGGTATATGGCCGTCTCTTATCTTCCTGGGCGTTGGCGCTATGACCGACTTCGGACCGTTGATTGCAAACCCTTCTAGTTTCCTGTTGGGAGCTGCCGCACAACTTGGTATCTTTGTAGCGTATTTCGGTGCAATTTTACTTGGGTTTGAAGATGGTGCTGCTGCTGCAATCTCTATTATCGGCGGTGCGGATGGACCGACATCTATCTTTTTGGCTTCAAAGCTGGCTCCGGAATTAATGGGGCCCATCGCGGTGGCTGCATATTCCTATATGTCTCTGGTGCCGATTATTCAACCGCCGATTATGAAGTTATTAACGACAAAGGAAGAACGCGAGGTCAAGATGGAGCAGCTGCGTCCGGTATCTAAAACGGAAAGAATCCTTTTCCCAATTATCGTAACTGTTGTCGTAGTTTTAATACTTCCTACAACCGCTCCTCTTGTCGGAATGCTTATGTTAGGTAATCTATTCAGAGAATGCGGTGTTGTCCGTCAGTTGACCGATGTTGCATCGAACGCTTTGATGTATATTGTTGTTATACTGCTGGGAACATCGGTTGGAGCTACCACCAGTGCAGAAGCTTTCTTAAACCCCAGTACTTTAAAAATTGTTCTTCTTGGTTTAATTGCCTTTGCTTTTGGTACGGCAGGCGGTGTACTTTTCGGAAAACTGATGTACAAGCTGTCCGGCGGTAAGATCAATCCTTTGATCGGTTCTGCTGGTGTATCTGCGGTTCCTATGGCTGCAAGAGTATCCCAGAAGGTAGGAGCAGACGCAGATCCGACGAATTTCCTGCTTATGCATGCAATGGGACCTAACGTAGCAGGTGTTATCGGTACTGCGGTAGTAGCAGGTACATTCCTTGCTGTTTTTGGAAAATAAGAATATCATATGAATATATTAAATTTTGAAAGAATGTTGGTTAACATTTAGAATAGGAGGAAGAGTAATGGCAGAACAAGCTAAAAAACCGGTTAAAATAACCGAAACCATATTACGTGATGCCCATCAATCCTTAATTGCAACAAGAATGACTACGGAACAAATGCTCCCAATCGTTGATAAAATGGATAAAGTTGGTTATCATTCAGTAGAGTGCTGGGGCGGAGCAACATTTGACGCTTCCTTGCGTTTTCTTAAGGAGGATCCTTGGGAAAGATTAAGAAAATTGAGAGCAGGTTTTAAGAATACAAAGTTACAAATGTTATTCCGAGGACAGAATATTCTTGGATATCGTCATTATGCAGATGATGTTGTAGCTTACTTTGTTCAAAAATCCTTTGCAAACGGTATCGATATTATTCGTATTTTTGATGCCCTAAATGATCTTCGTAATCTGGAATGTGCAGTGAATGCGGCAAATAAAGAAAAGGGTCATGCACAGGTCGCAATTTCCTATACCTTAGGGGATGCTTATACCCTGGATTACTATGTAGGTATGGCAAAGA
>DOWG01000165.1:0-1299 GCA_003519685.1 Lachnospiraceae bacterium | reverse complement strand
CCGTATGATACCGGATTTGATCAGAAATTACTTGCTGAAATTGCAGATTATTTCCGTCCGATCCGTGATGAAGCATTAGATTCCGGTCGGTTAAATCCGAAGGTAATGGGTGTTAACATTAAGACCTTACTATATCAGGTACCTGGCGGCATGCTGTCCAACCTGCTTTCCCAACTAAAGGAACAGAAAGCAGAAGACCGCTATTATGAGGTGCTGGAGGAAATTCCAAGAGTTCGTAAGGACTTCGGTGAGCCTCCGCTGGTAACGCCATCCAGCCAGATCGTCGGAACACAGGCGGTGCTGAATGTATTATCAGGAGAGCGCTATAAGATGGTGACGAAGGAAGCAAAGGCAATGCTTTCCGGACAATATGGCCAGACGGTGAAACCATTCAATCCGGAAGTAGTGAAAAAGGCAATCGGAGATGCAAAACCGATCACCTGTCGTCCGGCAGATCTGATTGAACCTGAGCTTAAGAAGATCGAAGCGGAGATTACGGATTGGAAGGAACAGGACGAGGACGTATTAACCTATGCATTGTTCCCGCAGGTTGCACTGGATTTCTTCAAATACAGACAGGCGCAAAGAACTAAAGTGGATGTATCTGCTGCGGATACGCAGAATCAGGCATATCCGGTATAATAACAGAACAGAAGAGTAATAGAATAAAAGGCAAGAGATTGTTATAAAATTAACAAACAGAAATATAAATCATTCACAATTTGCTTGCCGTAAAGGAAAGTCCAATCATAGCTTACGATATTTTTGTATGAAACGTAAGTATGGCTGGACTTTCTACATATGCTACAAACTTCTCCGACATAATTCCATAATATTTAAAATAATTCAATTAAAAATAACTTGACAAATAACATGCATTCCGTTATACTACCATCTGTAAAGTAAATTCCTTTACAGGTGGTGTTTCTTATATGAGTCAAATGGATAATAAAATTGATAAATTAGATGAAATCGTTCAACTTTCGATTCTATATGATTTCTATGGGGAACTATTAACGGACCATAAGAAGCAGATCTTTGAAGATTATGTATTGAATGATTTATCGCTGGGTGAAATCGCAGCACTGAAAGGAATTAGCAGGCAGGGCGTCTATGATATTGTCAAACGCTGTAGTCAGGAGCTGAGAGATTACGAGGATAAATTAGGTCTGGTGAAAAAATTTCAAAATGTGAAAGAAAAGCTTAACCGGATCAAAGAAATTGCATCCGGATCGCAGCAGACCAAAGATACGGCAATTAACCATGAAATAGTGAAATTGGCAGATGATATTTTAAAGG
>DOWG01000028.1 GCA_003519685.1 Lachnospiraceae bacterium | reverse complement strand
ACCCAGTCAATTAGATCCGCCGGAGGATTGTGATACGCATCCCAATTTGTAAAGGCGGTTAAGAAAGAAAATATAATGGGAAGGATGGAAACAAACAACATCAAAATCAGAGCCGGAGCACTGACTACATAGGCAAAGCCGGTCTCAAATACTTCTTTATAGAATTCCTTTGAGGACTGTATCTCTCCGGTTCGTTTATAGCTAAGATAGCTTTCATTCGCATCTCTGATATTCATAATCCAAATTACAAAAAGAATGAGAAGCAGGAAGATTGCAATGATTCCCTCGATCATCATGACCGGAGAATTGTCCCGGAATCTTCCTCCTGTTGTTTCACCAAGTGTTATAAAGCCATACAGGCTTTTACGGAAAAATCCATATCCCCAGTATTCTGGCTGCCCCGGAAGGCTTCCGGTTACCACGGAACTGGTTAGAACCTCTATGGCAATATAGACAAACTGAAAAGCAAAGAAGAAAAGTGCTTTCCCTTTTTGCTTATTTTTTAATTGACCTAATCCGAATACAAAGAAGGAGAGCCATCCGGAAGCTGTCATTTTCTGACCAATAAGTTTTTGCCACCATTTTTGCGTTTTGTTCTTACTCATGCGATCATTTCTCCTTATTTTTAAAAAGAAAGGGCGCAGCGGTATAGGAAACGCCCTTTCTTTCATGCTATCCACATAGCAGCAATCAGCTGTACTAAAAATTACTTCCCTGCATTTTCCAATATCTTTTTATAATCCTCACTGGATTTCGCCTGTGCATCTTCGACTGACATTTTTTCATCAAACAGGTTCGTCCATACATCGCGAAGCGGATCCCACATATAGTTTCCTTCCTGAATTACAGGCATTGCATGAGAATACTCTGCCTGGCTTAAGAAGCCCTGGCTTACCGTATCTTCGTTCAGACCCGGTACGGAAGCCGATTCCTTTACTGCCGGAATCTTACCCATGACATCATAAACAACATTCATAATCTCGTCGCTTGCTAAAAATCGCATCAAATTCATTGCAGCATTCGGATAATCGGTGTAAACATTCATACCGGTAACCTGTACACCGGAGAAGGTAACCGGCTGCTGATCATTGTTAAACCTTGGAAGCTTACAAGCTCCGAAGATATCGGACACCTTCGTATCGGCGGTTATACCGAATTTTCCTGTTTCCGCCCAGGTAGAGAAGTTTTTCTTGATATCGGAGATTACCCATGGACCGCTGAAGGTCATAGCAACCTGCCCCTTCTGGAAACGGGCCGGTCCCTGATCCCATCCCATATCCTGTATCGTTGCAAGTCCTGGGAAGAGTTTTGAGCCGTCCTTATTCCCATACCAATCACCGGTAACTGATTTTATTGAAGAAGTAACCAGCGGAGAATCAATGTCAAACTTAGTAGGATCGTTATTATCTTCGCCAAATACCCGATAGCCGTCCCTGGTCAGTAAAAAGTAATTATGATATGCATCATAGAGCTGCCATGCAAGTATGGTGTGTTTGTCTTCCGCTACTGCCTGTTCCTCTCCTTCACTTTCAAAACGTTCTTCCAGATAAGGAATGGTAGCACCGGTTCCTGCAAAATTATTACCCCAGGCTGCTACACCGGCTAATAATTCCTCAAGATAGATTTCTTCGTTTTCAACCTGCTCTAACAGATTGGTTGCTGTGAGCGGCAGTACCGTAGGTAAGGTAGGCAGTGCTTCCAGTATCTGCTTGTTATATAGGAAGGCAACATTTTCAACGCTTGACGGTATTGCATACATATTATCTTCAAACAAAGTAACCGCAGTTGCCGAATCCTGCATGGTTGATTTTATGTAGGCTTCATCCTTTTCGGAAAGCTGGAACAGTAATCCGGATTCTCTCATATCTACGATACTATTATGAGGAATGTAGAATACATCGGCACCCAATCCTGCCGGTCCGTCTAATTTCATCTTCTCTGCAATATCGGTAGATCCGACATTATCGTAAGTAAGCTCTACATCCGGATATTTTGCGTTCCATAATTCGAGAACCTTTGCAGCAAACTCGTCATTGTCTGTCCAGAGTTTTAATTTTGCATTCTTTTCAAATGCATATTCCTGTTTTTCTTCGTCCCACTTTAAATCTTCTGCAAACGTTGCAGTCACCTTTTTCTTGCAGCCTGTCATCGAGAAAACCATGATTAAGGCAAGCAATGATACAATTACTTTTTTCATCAAAAATCCTCCCTGTTTTAATAAATAATTTGAATGGTCTATCGGTGTACCATCCTAAGCGTATCATTCTATTTGTGCATTGTCAATAGTTTTCATATATTTTAAATCTATTTATAGATAAATTGCCTATATAAGATATTTATCAGTAAACTATTTGCATTTACATGTACAATACTGTATAATATCATTAGATTTTTCATATAATTTAGGTCGGGTATTAGTCCACCGTTATACCTAATGAGAGAAGAGGGGAATAGTCTCGCAAAAAACCTGCGAGCAAAAGCAGCTATTCTTCAGGATTTATGCCCAGAAAGCATGGGCGTTAGTGTTCGCAGGTAATGGCAGAATGGAGGTTAG
>DOWG01000167.1 GCA_003519685.1 Lachnospiraceae bacterium | reverse complement strand
TGTCTTCCTGTAATATTTTTAACCACTGCTTTGTATGTGCCGTCATTGGATCCGATATCGCATACGCCAATCTCCTCACCATCTTCATAGCTGTCAATAAGAATTTTTATTTTAGCCTTACAGCCCATTCCAATTATTTTGGCGCAAAACATCATTGTCTTACTGGAATAATCATTACCAAATTCAAAATACTTATACCCAATGATACAATCGTTTTTAATATTAGTAATCGGTCTGGTGAATACGTCTTTCTCAGTTACATAACATCCACCCTTTAAAACACATGCCAGTTCTGCAGGAGTAATTTGATATGGAGAGAGAGATTCCTCAAAACCCAGCGACGTCATTTCTACCGTTGGAATAGAGCCATCTGGTAAAATATTGATTCTTTCAACACAAGCACGTCTCGACATAATCGAATTGTTTGTCATCCGATGATAAAATACATACCATTGATTATTGATACAACATATCGAGCCATGATTATTACCGGCAGGATAATCGTCTCCATTGTCAATGATATACCCCCTACGTTCAAAGGGTCCAGTAGGAGATTTAGAAGTTGCGTATGCTAGCCGGCAGCCTTTTCTAGGAGAAAAAATCAAATAATATAAATCTCCAATTTTTCTTGGAGAGCTTGCTTCAAAAAAGTCGTCATGTGCTGTTCCTTCCGGAATGATATCTTCCTTATACGAGCCGCATACAATTTCATACATATTATCCGGATTAATCTCATTCATATGTGATTTTTCATAACCATAGTAGATGTAAACCCTTCCATCATCATCTACCAACACCCCGGCATCATTAAAAATACCATTATCTCCGGCATCTTTTTCATCATATTGATAAGTCGAAAGAAGCCTAAAAGGACCTTCCGGTTTATCACTAACTCCAACGCAGCCTTTGGAGCCAAGTATGTAAGCGTATAGATAATATCTACCATCCTTACATACAACATCAGGTGCATACAGTTCTCTTTCCGTCCATGAAGTATCTGATTTATGGTCGCGGTCATCTCTTGTGTGGAAGCTGTCCCCGTGGCACTCCCAGTTGTTAAGATTATTTATTGGAGCCGACCAGACCTTCAACTTAAAATCACAAAACTCATCAGAATTCGCTCTGTCATGAGAACCATAAAGATACACTCTGTTGTTAAAAACTCTAGGTTCTCCGTCAGGAATATATTCCCATAAGGGTAAAATTGGATTTGCCATATTTAAATTCTCCGTTAAATTAATTATGTTAGGCATTTAAATTAAAATGCCTACACCTACAAGTTACATATGTATGTCTATCAATTTCTTTACAGCAATCATAACATTTTCTGTAAGTCTTAACAATAAAGCGTTTTGCTAAATAATTATCCTTTTTTGCAATCGATTATAATGCTTCAATCGCAAATTGATAATGATAAAATCCTCTACCGATAAGGTATTCTTTATGAATATTTCTCGTCCAGCCATTATCTCCGCCAACCCCTGTATGTTTATAGTCAATATTCAGATAGATTTTATTATCTCTAAGGATTTCATCTTCATAAGCAGCTTGATCACATGCTTTGATAGAATAATCATGAATGTCAAAATGAAAAGGTTCTGAACCCGAAACGCAAATTCCATGATCTGTTACACTCTTTACGGTCAGATATCTTACATCCTCTTTTCCTCCACATTCCACAGGTTTAATATAAGGAGTATATTGTTCGGATACAGTACTATGATAGCATCCAATCTGTGCTGCGGTTTTTCTGTCGCAGTAATTATCCCAGGGTCCTCTGCCATACCAGTTAATTAGGTTGTATTCCTCAGGAAGGATAAAAGTCATACCGATTCTTGGTATCGTATTACTGGAACAATTATTTACCACCGACTTCGTAATCTCGATTCCTTCACTTCCAATCCGATATTGTGAAGATACCTTTAGTTTTCCATCTTGATAGGAAACCTCAGTAAAAATGAAAATCTGATGATCTGTTACAGCTGTTTTAATATTTAATACTTTAATAATAGGTTCATTCAAACCTTCTTCTTTCCAATCCCAAGCATAATTCGTACCCGGATTCTTCACACCTTCATCAATTCCTGTTGCAGGTCTGTAGAAATTGTCATGACCGCCAACCATTCTAGCAATGCCTTTTAATATAACTTGTGTGAAAGAACAGTCCTGTTTGTCAAATAAAATCTTGGTATTCTGTCCAGTGATGATAATCTCCTGCTCTGATTCCATCATAGAAAGCTTCTCACCCAAGATGCAGGTTTCTTTCCTGCTTAATACCGATTGCATAAGAGGAAGCTGATAGGTATATACAGTATAGCCAGCCTGTGCATAGTCCGTATCCTCCCTTAGTGAAACCTTTAGGTTCAAATAAGCTTCTCCAATAATATTATCGTGTTCCAGCGGAAGATCCAACAATTCAGCCTCACCGGCAGGAGTAAAGTACTGTTTTAGTTCACCTTGTTCTTTCAGCATACCGTCATATTCTAATTCCCAGGTAATTCGTAAATGACTAAGATCCGTAAACTGATAATTATTTTTAATTTTATAACTAATTTGCCCAGAAAACGTCTCTACCTCACGAATAACCTTAACCGGTGCCTGACAATTTTTAATTTCATAGGCAGAGGGCTTCCAACTTAGATCCGGTAATACAACTCCATTCAGACACATATCTTCCGTGCTTTCTATAATCGCTTCCTGAAAAGCTCCGCCGTAGACATATTTAATCGACCCATCTTCATTTCTCAGTGTTAAGGCTTTATCTTGGAAATCCCAGATAAATCCGCCTTGAAAACGGGGATATTTATCAACCAGCTCCCAATAATCCATGAAGTTACCATTGCTATTACTCTTCGCATAAGCGTATTCACACATGATAAAAGGCCTGAGATCCTTCCTATCTGCCATCTTTTCCTCGATCCAGTCTTTGGAGCAATACATAGGAGCAAGAATATCAGTAATATTAGCTCCCGGATTACAGGATTCATATTGAACATATCTGGTCTTATCGTATTCTTTGATCCATCCATACATCGCTGCATGATTTATGCCAGCTCCGGATTCGTTGCCAAGTGACCAAAGTATTACAGAAGGATGGTTTTTATCCCTTAGCACCATGCGGGTTGCCCGCTCCATATAAGCTGCAGTCCATTCCGGTGAATGGCTTAACTGTCCTCCATAGCCGTGGGTTTCAAGGTTTGCCTCATCTACAAGGTAAATTCCCATCTCGTCACACAGGTCATACCATTCGTTCACATGAGGATAATGACTAGTACGTACTGCATTAAAATTCAATTGCTTCATACAGATAATCTGCTGCTGCATATATTCTTTTGTTATAACCCTTCCGGTTTCCGGACAAAACTCATGTAAATTAACCCCGCGAACAATGAGACGTTTTCCGTTTAAACAAAGCACACCATCCTTATTGATTTCAATTTTACGAAAGCCTACTTTTGTACTTTCTATATCTGTAACATTACCCGCACCGTCGACAGTCTCCATAACCAGTGAATATAGATATGGATTCTCCGCAGACCATAACCTCGGTTCCTTAACCTTAACTGAAGTGACTGCTATAAAATTCGCTTTCAGGTAGCCGACGCATTGTGCGTAGGGCTTGCTTTGTGCAGTTGTAACCAATTCCTTCTTGGCATTATATAAACTTAATTTTACAAAGCACTCGCCGTAACCTCTCACTGTATTATTCGGGTAAAGAACGATTCGTAATTCTGACTCTTTGAAGTTATCACCCTCAAATAAAGTTTCAACCTTATAATCATAAAGATGTTGCTTTGCTTTTGCATATATTTTTACCTCACGATAAATACCTGAGATATGCCAATAATCCTGATCCTCCAGATAAGTACCGTCACAGAATTGAAGTACTTTAACTGCCATTACATTAGTGCCTTTTTTTACAGCATGGGTTATATCAAAGGTTGCATCTAGCTTACTGTCCTGTGAGTATCCAATTTCGATACCATTTATATAGAGGTAAAAGCAGGATTCAACTCCTCCAAATTCGATCAGGATATCTCTCCCATCATAATCATCAGGAATGTCGAAGCTCGTACGATAACATCCCGTTAGATTTTTCTCCGGAACATATGGAGCATTCAGCTCCACCTTCCGCTTTGCAATCTCCAATTCAAAGTGGGAATCACACCACTCTCTCTCAAATGGATATATGACATTCGTATAGACCGGCTTACCATAGCCATGAAGCTCCCAGTTTGAAGGTACGGGTATCGTATCCCAACTAGTATCATCATAATCCATCTGCTCAAAACCATCTGGAACTTTGAACGGATTTTCGAAAATTTTAAATTTCCATTTTCCGTTCAAGCTTTGAACATATTTTGAAGCAGAACGATCGAAGTCCAATGCCTGCTCCACCGATTCATATACACCATAAGGTGAATGCATCGGATAGCGATTTCTTTGTGTTACATACTGATTTTCCCAATCTCTATTCATAGTAATTACCATGCCCTTTCTTGACAAACCGCAAACTTTGTGCCGCAGGCTCAAATTACGAAACAAATTACACATTGTCTGCTTCTAATATCAATACCGCTTTCGGTTCCAGCTTCAGTATGCAACCTTTTTGGTATTTCCTACCGGTTATCATGTCCGTATAATCTGCATTCAGAGTAACCTGTTCTTCGTTCTCCTGGTGATTTAGAACAAAGGTAAATTCACCATTCTCATTCTTTCTTACCGTAGCCTCAACACCCTTTGGTGTATTCAAAACCGGTTTTATATTAAGCCGATTGCATAATTGATCAAAGAAAGTCTCATAAAAGAGTTCATCGGAACGGGTTCCAACATAGTATGCTTCTCCGCTGCCGTAGCAGTTCTTCGTCAGTACTGGAGTATTCCGGTAAAAATCCGTCTGATAGGTGCCAAGAACCTCCGCACCTTCCGGATGCATGATATCGCATAATAGCCTTGCCGGATACGTATTTCCCTGATATTCAAATTGATTTTCTTTACCGTTTGGTAATCCATCAATTTCTTCGACCCAAATACCCAGGAGTTCCCGGAGCTTTCCGGGATAACCACCTACCGTAACAAGATCATGTTCCTCTACGATACCACTGAAGAAGCTGGTGACAAAAGTTCCTCCATTCTTTACATAAGCCTTTAATTTCTCATCATAATCACCCTTTACCATATACATTAACGGAGCGATTACAAGACGATATTTGGACAAATCCACTTCCACGCTGATGATATCTACGGATATATTCCTACGATGAAACGCTCTGTAGTAGTTCATGATTTCATCATAATATTTCAAGTCCACACTTGGTCCTGCAGAATATTCAATCGCCCACCAGTTATCCCAGTCGAACAAAATAGCTACCTTCGCTTCTGTTCGGGCACCCAAAGTCAGGCTACCTAATTGTTTCAGTTCCTCTCCCAGTGCCTGGCACTCTCGAAACACTCTGGTATTCTCATGACCTGCATGATCGATGACTGCACCGTGGAATTTTTCACAGGCACCAATGCTGCGTCTCATTTGGAAGAACATTACGGCATCGGAACCATGAGCAACCGCCTGATAACTCAATAGGCGCATCACTCCCGGACGCTTTAATGAGTTGTACGACTGCCAGTTCGTAACACTGGGTGTCTGTTCCATCAGAATAAATGGCAAGCCGCTCTTTAAGCTACGCATCAAATCATGCTTGATTGCTGTATCTTCTATCGATTCCGAAACAGACGGATAACTGTCCCAGGAAATGAAGTCCATATACTTAGCCCATTTCTGATAATCCAATAGCTTATAAAAGCCCATCAGGTTGGTGGTAACCGGAATATCCGGGGTAAAGGCTTTAACCGCTTCGTATTCTGCCTTATAGTTTTCTAACATACTATCCGAATTAAATCTTGCATAATCCAGAGAAATGCCCTGGAACATCGTCCGATCCTCGCCAAAATGTTCGCTTTGTATATTCGGTACAACAATTTCGTCCCAGGCATAGAAGGTATGTCCCCAGAAAGAAGTGTTCCAGGCTTTGTTCAGATTTTCGATTGTCTTGTATTTATTTCTCAGCCAGATACGGAAGACTTTCTCACAATTTTCACAATAGCAGGCACCACCATATTCATTGGAAATATGCCAGGCCACAATATTATCATAATCCTTATAACGTTCTGCTAATTTGGAAGCCAGTTTGGTAGAAAATTTCTTGAATACCTCACTGTTCGGACAGGAATTATGTCTGCCGCCGAATTTACGTCTTGTTCCGCTAAACTCCGTTCTTAAAATCTCAGGGTATTTCTTCGCCATCCAGGCTGGATGGGCCCCTGTAGAAGTGGCAAGGCATACCTTAAAGCCATTTGCCCGAACCATTTCCATAATACTGTCCAGGTCAGAAAAATCATATACATCATCATCCTTCTGTAATGCAGCCCAGCTAAATACATTCAATGTCAGGATATCCACATTCGCAAGCTTAAGAAGCCGCATATCCTCCTGCCTTGTTTCCTGATCCCATTGTTCCGGGTTGTAATCTCCGCCAAATACCATCTTATTTACTTTACCGCTATCAATCATGGTTTTCTCCATTCCTACGTAAGTTATGTTACGCATATGTAACTTGTGCTAGAGCAAAGCTGCGTCTTTGTTTACGCAGTCACTAACTTTGTGAATAAATGATTAAACAATCTTCCTCTCGTTTTAGTACTATATTTTTAACGTGTTTACTTACATCATTGAGTATTATTTATATTATATTAAAGAATGAATGATTATTTAATACTCATTTTTATAGGTAAAATACATCAAATATCATAGGTTCAGTAAGATCTTTATGTAAAGGTAAAAATTATATCAAAATCTGGCAGTAGTATTAAATTACAATTCAATTGTATCAGTGCCGCTCTTAATAAATGCAACGAATTCACTGATTTGGACTGGTATCTCATACCATTGACCACCGGCATACACAGAATGGTCCTTGGTAAGAATCCATTCACCTTCAGGCAAATATACGTTTTTTATCGTCTGTCCCTGTCTAGTGATTGGCGCGAAAAGAATGTCATCACCGAACATATATTGTTCACCCAGCAAGTAACATATCTCATCCTCAGGATAATCAAAGAACATGGGCCGCATCACCGGAATTCCCAAAGCAGAGGCTTTGTTCATATGCTTTTTGATGTATGGCTGTAGGCGGTTACGTAACAGAACTAGTTCCTTCAATATCTCAAAGTTTTTCTCTCCAAAGCTCCACAATTCGTTATCCCCTCCAGTCGGTTCGATAATGTTCCTGGTTCGATCATGTCCATTCCTACTACCGTGAAGTCTGGTGACAGGGCAGAAGACTCCATATTGGAACCAGCGAATGATCAATTCTCTGAAATAATCCGATTCGATATCTCCCCCATAGAAGCCACCAATGTCCGTCGTCCACCAGGGGATGCCACACATGGACATATTCAGTCCGGATTTTATCTGGTCAGACAGGCTCTCAAAGGTAGACGGAATGTCTCCAGACCATACCAATGTGCCAAAGCGCTGCGCACCTAGATAGGCACATCTGGACAAGGTGATGATATCCTCCTTGCCATCCTTCTTCATACCGTCATATACCAGCTGTGAATAATAGTAAGGATAGAGCAGCCCAACTTCATCCCCTCTTCCAAGATACAGGATCAGATTATCAAAATGCTCCGGGTGGATCTCTGGCTCAGCCTCATCAAACCATAAACAATCCACACCCTGATCGATATAATTCTTTTTTAATTTGGACCATACAAATTCCCTAGTATGAGGATTTGTCGGATCAATCTCTGCTTGGGGACCGTAGAAATCAAATACCCGGTTAGAGCCTCTCGCTGTTCTGATCAGCATGTTGTTATCCAACATTTCCCTATAGTTTTCACTCTTCTCATTAATTGTAGGCCACATGGATACCATTAGCTTAATACCCATGGCATGGAGCTCTTCTGCCATCATCTTGGGATTCGGCCAGTATTTCGGATCAAACTTATAATCACCCTGCTCGGTCCAGTGAAAATAATCAATAACCATAACAGAAACAGGAATGCCTAATTCCTTATATCTCCTCGCTATATCCAAAACCTGCTCCTGGGTCTCATATCTTAGCTTACACTGCCAGAAGCCCATCGCCCAGTCTGGCATGGCAGGTGCATGTCCAGTTAAATTCGCTAGAGTCTCCGATGTTTCTCTTGGGTTACCACCGATTACCACATAATCCACCTGTCTGGTACTGTCGCTCACCCATCTTGTCCGATTGTTGCCAAGCTGGCAGTTACCGGTGGATGGCATATTCCACAGGAAGCCGTATCCCAGGGAGGAATAAACATAGGGAATTGTGCACTTTGCATTAACATGCCTCAGGTCGATGGTACAACCCTTCAGGTCAAAGCAGCCGGTTGCCTCATGACCTAGCCCATAGAAATGTTCCTTAGCATTCGCCTCGAAGGTCACCCATGCGCTCCACAAGCCACTGGCTGTATTATGATAATTGCGGATTCCACATCCAAATGCCAGATCACATTTTTCAGACAATATTCTCTTTTCGTTCCTATAATACTCTATTCTTCCGTTTTCATACATTTTGGCACTCATATTACCGGTCGTAATGATGGCGGTATTCCCATCCAACCATGCTTTTGCCTGAACCTTATACGGCATCAGCGTCCAATCCTGATCTATCAGCTGTCCAGTTGGTGATGCCTGAAAACGGATACTATCCTTTCCACAGGCTGACAATTTCCCAACCTCTCCGTCCCTGGTAAAATAGATAGCATCTTCTTTGATCTCAAATCTCATTATACAACCTCCTAATCCTATTTTTTATAATTATAATTNNATAATTATATCAACCATTTTTATTGTTTAATATGAGTATTGTGATATAATTTATAATAATATTGATATTATAAAAATATAGAAGCGAGAAGTGATAAAAGATGCTACAGAAGAATGATACCAATGAGCTATACGAAAAGATACCACACGGAACATCTAACTTTCCTTATAAGGTGCATTTAACAGAGCTTGAAAGTGGCTTCTCTCTGTATCCTCATCTCCATCAGGAATTTGAGCTGCTTGTAATGCATAAGGGTGATGGCATTATGTATGCCGATAACGTGGAATATATATTGTCCGAAGGCGATGGATTATTCATCAATTCCAGAAGTATTCATTTTGGGAAGAAGCTTCATACGAAGACTATCTCCTTCTATGCCATCGTTTTCTCTGAGAAAATTATTAGCTCGACCTACGATGATCTTATCTTCGAGAAATACGTCACACCAGTCAAAAATAACGACATCAGGCTTCCAACCTATCTGTCTCGGACCGGTTCATGGCAGAGCAGGATACTTAATATTGCTGATGAGCTTTATGCCTCCAGGGATTCCTCCGCATGGTGCGAAGAGTTAAGAATCAAGACCCAACTTCTGAAGCTGTGGACCTTATTATGCGAGCAGGGTTCACCCTCACAGATTGGTCCTGCTGACAAATATTTGGCCGACATAAAATCCGTAATGGAATATATCAACGACAATTATGCTTCCCGGATTACACTTTCTGATTTAGCCAGACACTGCCACATGAGCTCAGGTCACTTCTCCCGGATATTCTCCAGCATCATGCATAAATCTCCTTATCAATATCTTGTGGATATTAGGATAGAAAAAAGCAGCCACCTGCTGAGCACTTCTACCTTACCTATAGGTGAGATTGCGGCCAGCTGTGGCTTTTGTGATTTCAGCTATTATTCTAAGCTATTCAAAGAAACCATGGGATGTACTCCATCCGAATACAGAAGGTTACATCGGTGTAGATGAATAATATGTCTTTTTAGCCAATACCGTTAGTTACTAGAAGTTTTTATTAGTACCAATGCTACCTGATTCATACCACCAATCGTAATGCTGTACCCTTCCTTTAGTTCTACCGTTACGGTATCAACCCCAAACTCACCGCCTCCGAGAATTTCATTAACTTCGATCCAACCCGTTACATTATGAATGAATAAATTGCCGCTGCCGCCGCCTACACTCTTGATATCATACCTTCCCTCAGGAACATCCAGACCAACAATCCAATTACCGGTCGTTAAGGCATCTTTATACAAGGTGGTTTCCGCCGGTGTAAAGGTAGCTTTCTTCATTCCGGATATCTCAATCGTCTCTCCAGTCCGAAGATCTGTCGTTACACTTTCCACGCCAAAATCGCCTCCGCCCAGGATCTCATTCACGTAGGGAACATCATTGGTATCATAGATAAACAAATTACCATTGCCATCCCCGGTGATACGATATCTTCCCTCCGGAATATCGGTTCCCACCTTGAATTTGCCGGTATTTAAGGTAGTAAGAACGGCGGCAGAATGCTCCCGGAAGCTTTTTTCCTCAGCGATATTATCTTTTCCGGACTTCTCTGTCCGCTGTCCTTCTGTCTGATTCGTACTACCGGTGTCTTTCACATTACCGCTATCATCCGTCTCTTTTGGTTCCTCGGCTCCCAAGGTTGGTGACCTTTTATCCTGTCCGGTAGCATTCTGTTTTCCATCCTTGTTGTCTCCGGAAAGAGCACCGTATAATATAATTACCAGAAAAACTACGATAGACCAGAACCACCATTTCTTATAGAGGGGTTCCCTTCTCCCTCCAGGATTGTCATTCTCATCCATGATATTTTCCTCCAAACAATAATGTATTTCCTTTTTAGCCCTATACTTTACTTTCCTTCTTAATTTCAAGTCCTGTGTTCGTTCCGACTCCTTCGTAGAGTACTCTCCCATGCCTGGTTGATAATCTGACACGGACAGTGGCATGTATGCTTTCCTGAATGGTTCGGCTCATTTTCCCATAAAACGGGGCTTTTAATACTCCTCCTTCTGCACTCGTCACCTTCATCTCCAGCCGATAACGAAGATCTTCGATTATTACCGATAAAAAGGTGTTATCATAAGCAAGCTTTCGCACTCTTGCCCCCGTATAAGTGGTGAATAAAAGGATGCGCTCCCCATATCGAAACAGGGCAAGAAAGCCGGTAAAAGAAGTTCCCAAGAAAGGGATATCCGCAATTGAAAACATAATTGTCGTCCTGCCATCCGGAAAATGGTTTGACTGAAACCAAATCCAATTCTTCGGGAAGGAGCGTCCCCAATCCTTTTCAATATAGCCGCAGCCGTGGTTGTAATCCAGATTTTTGCCATTGATTGTAATCACTCCATAGATATCCTGATGAATATTGACAATACCATGATAGCATTCCATAAAGGGCAGGTAGGAAAACGGTCCCATGATTCCCGGATGATACAGCGTCTTTGGAAATTTTACCGGATGATCGAAGCGGAGACAGCCTTTTATTCTTAGCTTATTTCCCTGGATATTCAGAATCATCTGATCCTTGGAAAAACAGCTGTCCCCGATCATAATCTCAAACCGGGATTCAGAAAACCAAAAATCAGCAATATCGTACCGAATATAATCTACCTGATTTCCTTGATACATGACCTGAATAAATGCATGGGTATCCTTTTCATTGATTGATATACCGGGAATAACAACAAGAGCATGCTCTTTCGTCGAATCAATCATTTTGAAATACCAACCTTCGAAATATTTTTTGTTTTTATATTTTCCTTGAAAGATCTCCGGATTAAATACCTTCTTTATCAAATAATTCATTCGACACCACTCTTCTTTACTGTTTTTCAGCCATTTTCAACAATTCCTCGACCGAAGCGGTCCTCTCTGTAAAATCTCCCCGCATCGTCTTGATTACCATTTTTTCATTGGCAATTTCCTCTGCTGTGCGAACGCCCCATTTACGAATCATCGGAAGCGGAGGACACCATCCATGCAGTGCATGCTGCAACATAAATAAACCGGCGGCTCCGGTTAGGATAAAGCCAAGCCGACGGATTTTCACTCCGAGTAAAGAGGTTACGATAAGAAATACAGACGCCGTGACTTCCATTACCCTTTCCGTATCCCATTCCTGTCCGAGCTGCCAGATACGATCCGTAAGTTCTTCTGCGGAGCAATTTTTATATACATTTAGATTTTTAATGGTCTGTTTCTTTATTTCCGCATTAACCAAAGGGTCAGTGCTTAGAAAAACTTTTTGTGAGGTTGGAGGCAGTATATTTATTCGTTTGATAACTCCCACTCCTTTCTATATTTTACCTTATTGCTGCGTAGTTTTTTACACATGATCAATAGGAAATTGTAAAGCATCCATCCCATAGCAATTGTAATGGTATCCATGGCAGATACCTCTAAATCCAATCGATTCTGCATTTCACAATTACCTATTTTTAATAGTATGTGTAATTTTTGCAGCATTATCCTGCTTTGGTTACTGCAAAATCTAAGGCAAAAAAATAAGCCTAATTTAACCATATTTCGGTTAAATTAAGACTTCAATCATCGAAAAATTCATATTAATCTGCGGTATCTCAAAACCTTGGAAAAACAAGGAGTGAGCACCTTTCGTGGTATAAATCCTGAAGAATAGCGGGTTATGCTCGCAGGTTTTTTGCGAGACTATTTGCTCGTTAAGTAAGGAGTATCCCCAAGTACTCCTTTCTAACGAAAGCAATGTCTTATACTACCTCTTGAAACAAGGATGTTACTCTCTCTTTTATTGTTTCAACTTCCGTTTCCAATGCCAGAGATAATTCCGGATATAGTAATCTCTCCGCTTTATCTAAGATTCTCTTATCGGTAGTAGACATTTTCTTCCCCGCTGCGATCTTTTCCTGCTCGTCAATCAAGATAGAGGTAATGACTTTTATTAACTGCATTGGATTGCCGTCCTTCAGAATCTGCGTATAAAACTGATCCTTCTTCTTACGATCCGTTATTGTAAATATATTATCACAGGATACCGTTCGAAGCACTTCCTCGGCTTTTTCCGCAGGCATAATAGGCCTCATCCTTACTTTATCATTATCTACCGGGGTCATAATTTTCGATTTCTCATTGAAAGGATGCATAATATAATATAGCTTAGTCTCTTTATCAATCGTGCTCTCCTTTATTTCATCAATAAAGCATGCTCCGTGATATGAATACATGATATATTCACCTTGTTGAAACATTACTACCTCCATTCCTACTGTTTACTGAGTTTACAATAATAGGATAACACATGATTCGTTTTTTGTCAACTTAGTTGACATTTCCATTTGCACAGAGTATACTACTGCGGGGGTGAATAAATGGAAAAATACGAGGACAACTTAATTGATCTCCTATATGAAAAACAGAATATGCTGAAGAAGCAGAAAGAGGATCAGTGGAATCACAATAATTCTATTCCGGTAACGAATACCGAATGGTGTATTCTTTCACTAGTTTATGGAAAGCAGCCTACCATTCCGGAAGTAGCCCAACAGCTCGGAATCAGCAGACAGGCAACCCATAAATCTATTAAAACACTGGATTCAAAAGGATTTATTTCGATTTGTCGTGTTGAAAATAATAAACGAAATAAATATCTTAACCTTACCTCATTTGGAGAAGCCTGCTATCTTAAAAATCAGCAATTAAAAGAGGAGATAGAAAAAGAAATCGGTCAAAATATCGGTGATGAAAATATTACTTTATTGAAAGAGCTATTAAAGAGGAATTGGATCTAAGAATTCAATTCCTTTTTAATCGTTTTCCAGTTCGGTAAAAATTGATCCATATAGGCTTTAAACACTTTATTATGACTGCCCTCCAGCAGATGCACCAGTTCATGCACCACCACATACTCCAGGCAGATCCTGTCTTTCTTCGCCAGCTGCAGGTTAAAGCATATTTTACCGGTCCTTATGTTACAGGTTCCCCATCTGGTTTTCATATCACGAATCGTAAATGCACTGGATTTTACACCAATCACTTTTTCCCATTTATGAAGGAGCTCCGGAATCACTTCCGTCAAGGCTTCCCGGTACCATAAGTTAAGGATTTTCGCCCGTGCTTCCGGTGAGCTATTCTGTTTAACCCTAAGAATAAGGTTATCCCCCAGCAGGGAGACGCCCATGCTGCCCGCGGGGATCACTTGCAGGGTGTATTTTTTACCCCGGTAATAAACCTCTTCGCCGGATTCATATGCAAGTACTTTTTGCTCCGGTCTTTGCCGCATTCTAAGCTGCTGCTTTACGATCCAATCGTATTTTAAAAGTATAAATCTTCTGATTTCTTCCTCAGGCATGCGTTCCGGCGCAGAGATATGAACCTCTCCTTGCGGAGGAAGCAGCCTGAGATACATATTTTTAATCTTCTTTCGTTCGATAACGATCGGAAGATCCTTCATTACTATTTCTTTCATTTTTCCCATGATTAAAATTCTTCGCTTACGCCTTCTACTTATTTTTTACTATTCTCTGATTTCTATTTCTTGCTTCGATTTCTTTTATCATTTTTCTTATGATTTCTTTTTATTATTCTTTTTTTTCTTCCGCTTTGGTTTCACCGGGGCAGAATTCACATCCTTTCCCTGCTCTCCGGCCATTTTGAGGGAAACCCACATGCTGCTGCCCTTTCCATCGGTTTTAATATCCAAAAAATCGAATTTTCTTAAAAATTTAGATAGCTTCGTATCGCCGTAATTACGTACGTCAAAATCCGGATAGCGTTTCACCAGGCGGCTGCCGAGCTCTCCCATGTTCATTCGCTGATCGCCTTCATCAATTTCATTCATCATCTTCACGATCGCTGTTTTGATCACATTGATATCGGTCATATTCTTAACGACATCCAGACTATCATTCGTATTGCTGTCACCGGCCGTTTTATTACCATTTTCAACGGGGGTATCTTTTCCGGATTTACTGTTCCCCTTTCCGTGATTTGCTTCCTTGATGTCATGCTGAATTGCAGTATCAACTTCAAGTTGTATCGAGCTTTGCTCAGTCTCGGCAATGATATCAAGATATTTAAACTGGTTACAGGCAGCGATAAATGGCTTCGGTGTTTTCTTCTCGCCCATACCTACTACAAGCATCCCGGATTCACGAAGTCTGGAGGATAGCTTCGTAAAATCACTGTCACTGGAAACAATACAGAAGCCCTCTACATTGCCGGAGTACAGGATATCCATCGCATCAATAATCATAGCAGAATCAGTAGCATTTTTCCCTACTGTATACCCATATTGCTGAACCGGTGTAATTGAATTCTCCAGTAAGACGTCTTTCCAGGAGGCTGTGTTCGGTCTTGTCCAATCACCGTAGATCCTTTTATATGTGGCTACACCATAATTTGATATTTCATCCAAGATATATTTGATATATTTCGCAGACACATTATCTGCGTCAATCAATACTGCAAATCGCTTATCGTCCTGCACCTTCATCCCTCCTTCTATGTTTATTATTATACACTAAATTGTTCTGTTGGTCAGTACATTTATACACAAATTAATTTTGGAGCCTTATGTACCGCTACATAATGCAATTAAGCGAAAGCGTCT
>DOWG01000127.1:4250-4969 GCA_003519685.1 Lachnospiraceae bacterium | reverse complement strand
GCCAGGAAAGGGAAGTTACTATTCACACCGACATATATACCATGTTATGATTTCGACAAATGCAAAATACTCCTTATCGGATATCATTTGCCGAAATCATAGGATAGATTTTGCCTGGGTGTGAACAGTAACAATTGGCAGACGATTTGTAAAATAGAAGCGGATATTCGGAATCCGTAATAATTTAAATATAGCAGGAATAGGGCTGTTGCAGGTTGTCCGTTATGCGGCAGCCTTAAGTTCCTGTCTATAATATTTGATTCGATTATAGAGGGATTACTATTCTATTAAAATATTGAATAATAAATGTAAAATTCATTCGCTTGTAGTTTTATATTGGAAACGAAACTTGACGAAATGATTATGATTTAGTATTATAAATTGCAATGTTTATAATTATGAAAATTAGATAGGCGGCCTCTCGACTGCCTGTTTTCCTATGATAAATGAATGAAATGTGATGGAAAGGTGAAGGAGAAGATGGCAGATAAAAGAGATTATTATGAGGTCTTGGGCGTTGGCAGGACAGCAACGGAGGATGAATTAAAAAAAGCATATAGAAAACTTGCCAAAAAGTATCATCCAGATACCAATCCGGGGGACAAGGAAGCCGAAGCAAAGTTTAAGGAAGCTTCCGAAGCTTATGCAATCCTTAGTGATCCTGACAAGCGAAGACAGTATGACCAGTTTGGACATTCTGCTTTTGAGGGAGGAGCCGG
>DOWG01000127.1:3429-4244 GCA_003519685.1 Lachnospiraceae bacterium | reverse complement strand
AGACGTGCTAATAACGGACCGATGCAAGGAGCAAATCTCAGGACTTCCGTCAGAATTAGCTTTGAAGAGGCCGTATTTGGCACGGAGAAGGAATTGGACCTGAACCTTAAGGATGAGTGTACCTCCTGCCACGGGAACGGTGCAAAGCATGGAACGAGCGCGGAAACCTGTAAAAAATGCGGCGGTAAGGGACAGGTGGTTTATACCCAGCAATCTCTGTTCGGTGTTGTTCGAAATGTTCAGACCTGCCCGGACTGCAGAGGTACCGGTAAAATCATCAGAGAAAAATGTCCGGATTGCCACGGGGAAGGCTATGTTACAAGTCGTAAGAAGATCAAGGTAGTAATTCCCGCCGGTATTGATAATGGTCAAAGTGTAAGAATCCGCGGAAAGGGAGAGCCGGGTGAAAATGGAGGACCTAGAGGCGATCTGCTTGTAGTGGTTGAAGTAAGCAGGCATCCGATTTTCCAGCGCCAGGATTATGATATTTTCTCTACCGCACCGGTTTCCTATGCTACGGCAGTATTGGGCGGAGATATCCGAATCAGCACGGTAGATGGAGACATTATCTATAATGTAAAGCCTGGAACCCAGACGGATACGAAAGTTCGGTTAAGGGAGAAGGGTGTGCCGTCCCTGCGCAATAAAAACGTCCGCGGAGATCATTATGTCACCTTAGTAGTTCAAGTCCCTACCAATTTAAATGCCGAACAAAAAGACCTTTTGCGTAAATTTGATGATGCTATGACAGGCAATAATAGCAGTGACAGCAATGACTCGGAAAAAGAAAAGGGCAGAAAGAAATTCTGGAAATA
>DOWG01000127.1:2230-3381 GCA_003519685.1 Lachnospiraceae bacterium | reverse complement strand
GAGGGAATTGAAATCCACGATAATGTACCTCTGTCAGAAGCAGATAAGAAGCAGATGTTCGTTGATATTCTTCCTATCTTAGAAGAGGATGACGGAACGGCTGCCGTCAGTTTTTATATTGATAAAGAGCAGGATACCNNTATCGATTGGAAGCGGCAAAATCACCGTTTCTGAAACGCAGGATGTGGATTGGGTAAATAACTGGAAGCAGTTTTTTAAACCATTTCGTGTTGACGATACCATTGTTATCAAGCCTACTTGGGAAACACTTTCGGAGCAGAAAGAGAACGACCTGGTAATTGAGATTGACCCGGGAACTTCCTTTGGAACCGGGGCGCATGAAACAACAAAGCTCTGTATCATTGCTTTAAAGAAGTTTATAAAATCGGATTCCATAGTACTGGATGCGGGTACCGGAAGTGGAATCCTGGCGATTATAGCGAAAAAGCTTGGGGCGAAGGAAGTCCTTGGAATCGATATCGATCCCCATGCAACAGATTCTGCAATTGAAAATGCAAAGGTGAATCATTTAACGGTTGCGGAGGGAGATTTGAATTTCCTTACCGGAAATATCATTGCAGATGGCGGCGTAAGAGAACAAATCGGTAAAGAGAAGTACGATGTGGTAGTGGCGAACATTCTCGCAGATGTTATTATACCGTTAGCCGGGGTGATTGGAGAGAACTTAAAACCTGGCGGTATCTTTATCAGCTCCGGTATTATCAATACCAAGGAAGATGCCGTGAAAGAAGCCTTATTAAAAAATAACTTTGCGATTGCCAAAGTTGATCATATGGGGGATTGGGTTTCCTTTGCAGCAAGAAGGAAATAAATAAAATCATCTATGCCGGCTATTGCCGGTGTAGTTAAAATACTCCCGGCAGCATTTTTGAATGCAGCCGGGAGATTTTGATTCAGCCCTTACGGTGCGTAAAGGATTTGAAATTAGCATTGAACATATGTTCCTGTTGTTATATAATAGCTTACAGGGAACTCTTTTGCAGGAAGAAATCTTAAAATGACTTTATGATATTCCTATCAATTTTGGAAGTAAACGAAGGAGAGTAGTGTGAAAAATAAATTTTTCACACGCAAATTTGATTTGAGTGTTATAAGTCACATGAAACTATGAACATGAATAGGAACGCATA
>DOWG01000127.1:0-2141 GCA_003519685.1 Lachnospiraceae bacterium | reverse complement strand
TTAAAATGACTTATGACACTTAAATCAACTTTGAGCCTGCGGCACAAAGTTTGCAGTTTGTCAAGAAAGGGCATGGAGGATAAGATGCATCGATTTTATGTAACGGCAGATCAGATCAAAGGGGATATGATTAGCATTACCGGCAGTGATGTGAATCACATTAAGAATGTTCTTCGCATGAATCAGGGCGAGGAACTTATAATTTGTGATGGACAAGGAAAAGATTGTTATTGTATAATAAATAGGGTATCGGAAGGAGAGATCACAGCGAAGCTATTATCCATGCAGGAAACCGATACGGAGTTAAAGACAAAAATCACCTTATATCAGGGACTCCCTAAGAAAGATAAAATGGAATTAATTATACAAAAATCAGTTGAACTTGGTGTATATGAAATCGTACCGGTAATGACCAGACGTGTTATCGTTAAGCTTGAGGATAAGAAGAAGGAAGAAAAAAAGCTGGAGCGGTGGCAAGCGATTGCCGAGAGTGCTGCGAAGCAGTCCGGCCGGGGAGTGATACCGACCGTCCGTCCGATTATCTCTTACAGCGAAGCCATTCGGGAATGCGGCAATCGGGAGCTTGGATTAATTCCCTACGAGAATGCCGGAGGAATTTTATATACCCGGGAGATCATGAATCAACTTCGGGAGTATTCTTCCATAGGAGTTTTTATCGGACCGGAAGGAGGATTCGAGGAAGCCGAAATCGAGCTTGCTGGGAAAAATAATATCCATCCGATCACCTTGGGAAAACGAATCCTGAGAACGGAAACGGCAGGCTTAGCAATACTATCCATGATGATGCTGTCACTGGAAGAAGACAGTTAAGACGGTACGAGCAGGGAGGTAAAGATAGATGGAGATACANNGAATATCGTCATGTAGGAGCCTATTCGCCAATCGAGCAGGTTACCGGCCGGGTAAAAACCATATCAAGTATTTTAGAAAAGGCACTAAAGAAGAACATAGATCTTAAAAACTTTGAGGAAAAGATTGAAGATATTGCCGGTATCCGGATTATATGCCAGTTTGTAGAGGACATCTATAAAGTGGTTGATATCATCAAGAAGCGTTCTGATATGCGGGTAAAGAGTGAAAAGGATTATATCAATCATGTTAAGAAAAGCGGATACCGGTCCTATCATATGATTGTCTACTATGATGTGGAAACTCTGAAAGGGAAAAAAGAAATTCAGGTCGAGATACAGATTCGGACCCTGGCAATGAATTTTTGGGCTACCATTGAGCATTCTTTACAATATAAGTACAAGCAGAATATTCCGGAGCATATCAGGGAAAGGCTTTCCTCTGCGGCAGAGGCGGTAATCATATTGGACCGCGAGATGTCTGTGGTGCGGGATGAAATTATGGATGCACAGAATTCGTTTACAATCAAAGCCAATATTGTTGCGGACATTCTTACGAATATCCAGAATCTCTATAAGGTTGCAAATAAACAGGAGGTTATCAAGATTCAGGATGATTTCTTCCGTATCTATCAAAAGGGAGATCAGGATGAGTTGGAGAAATTCAGCGAGGATCTGGATCGGGTTGCACAGCGCTATCGTGCACAAAGTCTGCGCTAAGGCAAGGGAAATTACCGGATGAAAACAATGGAGTGATAGAATGAATTTACCGAAATTATTTGAGGACAGAATGAGAAAGCTTTTGGGGGAGGAATACGAAGTCTTCAAGGAAGGTTACTCGAAACCGTATTACAGTGGATTACGGGTAAATACCTTGAAGATTACCCCAGAGGAATTTGAAGCAATCTGTCCTTTTTCTATAAATCGTATTCCCTGGATAGCAAATGGATACTATTATGATTCGGATCAGCAGCCTTCGAAGCATCCGTTCTATTATGCGGGGCTGTACTATATCCAGGAGCCCAGTGCCATGACACCTGCTAGCCTTCTTCCGGTGGAAAAGGGAGATAAGGTGCTGGATATCTGTGCGGCGCCCGGTGGGAAAAGTACGGAGCTGGGTGCAAAGCTGCAGGGAGAAGGAATTCTGGTTTCGAATGATATCAGTAATTCCAGAGCAAAGGCACTTTTAAAGAACATTGAGCTTCTTGGGATATCCAATGCCCTGGTTCTCTCGGAGGCACCGAATAAGCTGGCCGATGTATTTCCGGAGTA
>DOWG01000268.1:2952-6155 GCA_003519685.1 Lachnospiraceae bacterium | reverse complement strand
CTCTTCGCCGGGATAGAACATCCTAACGATTTGAAATACGTCATTCTCATATGCTTTGTCAGATAAATATATGTGTATCATGCTTACTCCTTGGCTTTTGACATTCTAATCCTGAATAATGAATTGCTTCCACGCTGGTCGATATCCATCGAAGCCCGGAAGCAAAATGTATAAAAAACCTTGATATGAGTGTCATAAGTCATATCAAAACCATCAACATGAATCTCATATCAATCTTTTACACCGATTTCTCTATCCAATATAGCTGTTGTATTCCCGCTCGTGCCCGATCGAAGTCGGAGCGCCATGCCCCGGATAAACCTCGACATTATCCGCAAGCAGCATCAGCTTTTGCCGGATGGATTCCACCAATTGCTCCCCGTTGCCTGTCGGCAGATCAGATCTTCCGATCTCTTCACGGAACAGAGTATCACCACTGATTAATATTCCTTCCTCCGGAAAATAGTAGCATGCACCGCCGCCGGTGTGCCCGGGGGTATGGATCACCCGAATGGTAAATCCGGCTAAAGTTATCTCCTCCTGATCCTTCAGCAGCACATCCGCCGTCACACGGCATGGCCGATGCACACGGGCGGAGGAATTAAGCTGGGGATCTTGTAAGAGCTTCGCTTCCTTCTCCAGTGCATAGACCTTCATCTTTGTACTCTCTGCCAGTTCCTTCACTCCAAGAATATGATCAAAATGACCGTGTGTAAGAAGGATTCCCTTCCCTGTCAAATTCTTTTCCTTTAAATACTGCTCTATTTTATCCGGCATATCGCCCGGATCGAAAACAATAGCTTCCCCGGTAGTCCCGTTACTCATCACATAGCAGTTCGTTCGAACCGGCCCGACAATAAATGTTTTTAGTTTAAAATCCTTCATCGGAAAACCTCCTTATCCACAGCAGCCCCTTCAGCCTGTGGTACGTTCGATATCCAGAATGCTTTCCACGCCGCGAAGCTTCGCAATAATATCCTTAAGCTGTTCCACTCCATTAATCTCAAATCCCATACTGATAGTAGCCGTACCCTGCTTACTGGTCCTGACATTCATGCTCGTTACATCAATCTTATTCTCGGTGAAAGTTCTGGANNTACATTCTTTCCCGTCCATAATACTCCATTCCGCATCAATTAATCTTACCCGGTCATCCTCCGGAAGGTTGATGATATTAATACAGTCCGTGCGATGGATGGAAACCCCTCTGCCTCTGGTAACAAAGCCTATGATTTCATCCCCCGGAACCGGACTGCAGCATTTTGAAAAACGAACCGCAACATCATGAATCCCTTCGACAACAATACCGCTCTTCGATTTCTTGCGAGGCACCCGGACATCCCTGTAGTCTGCCATATTATTCAGGATATCCTGATCCGTCATTTCTTTCCGGTTCTTCTTCTGATATTCGTCCAGGAGCTTATTAATTACCTGACCTTCCTTGAGACCGCCGCGGCCGATTGCCGCCAGGATAGAATCCCAATCCTTAAAACCATATTTACGCATGACTACATTGCTGTATTCCGGTTTCATCAGATCACTCAGGATGATGCTTTTCGTCTTACAATAGGTAGCAATCAGTTCCTTGCCTTTTACTATATTATCCTCTTTCAGCTCCGATTTAAACCATTGATTGATCTTATTCTTCGCCTGTGTACTCTTCACGATGGAGAGCCAGTCACGGCTGGGACCCTTCGAGTTCTGCGAGGTCATGATCTCCACCCGGTCACCGTTCTGAATCACGTAATCAATCGGAACCAGCTTACCGTTGACCCTTGCCCCGACCATCTTATTGCCGACGGCACTATGAATACTATAGGCAAAATCAATCGGATTCGAGCCGGCGGGCAGAGTCTTTACATCCCCGGTCGGGGTAAATGCATATACACTATCGGAAAATAAATCAAAATCATTTTTTAATAAGCTGAGGAATTCCTTATTATCCGACAGATCCCTCTGCCATTCCAATACNNTTGGCCGTATTGTTCTTCCCATCCTGCCCCTCTTTGTATTTCCAATGGGCAGCAATACCATATTCCGCAGTACGATGCATCTCATACGTACGGATCTGTATCTCAAACGGGGATCCCTTCGGACCGATCAATGTGGTATGAAGGGATTGATACATATTCGGCTTCGGCATAGCAATATAATCCTTAAAGCGCCCGGGAATCGGCTTATACATCTCATGTATGACACCTAAGGCGGCATAGCAGTCCTTCACGCTATTTACAATAATACGGACAGCGAATAAATCGTAGATCTGATCCAGCGTTTTATTCTGGTTCACCATTTTCTTATAAATACTAAAGAAATGCTTGATTCTTCCGTCCACCTTTGCCGGTATCCCCGCTTCCAGGATATGTTTTTTTACTTCGTCAACGATTTCATCAATATATGCCTGCCGTTCGCTCTTTTTCGTAGCGATCTTCTCCGCCAGATCCTTATAAACCTCCGGCTCCAGGTATTTCAGAGATAAATCGTCCAGTTCTATCTTAATCTTGGAGATACCAAGCCTTTGCGCAATGGGCGCATAGATATCCATGGTCTCCCGCGCAGTTTCTTTCTGCTTCTCTGGCTCTTTGTATTTCAGCGTCCGCATATTATGCAGACGATCCGCAAGCTTGATAAGGATGACACGAATATCCTTCGCCATGGCAAGAAACATCTTTCTTAAATTCTCTGCCTGCAGCTCCACCTTATCCATCTTGTAATTCAATTTCGTTAATTTTGTAACACCATCCACCAACAATGCAATTTCCGGAGAAAACATTTCCGAAATCTCCTCAATGGTATAATCCGTATCTTCTACTACATCATGCAGAATGCCTGCTACAATACTTTCCTTATCCAGCTCAAGCTCAGCCAGAATGATAGCAACACAAAGCGGGTGAATAATATAAGGTTCTCCAGACTTCCGAAATTGGTCTTTATGGGCATTACAAGCCAGATGATACGCTTTTTCTATCATGGAAATATCTGTAGACGGATGATAACTGCGCACCGTTTGAATCAGCTTACTATAAAGAGCTTCCGGCGAAGTAAAATCCCGGGGCCTGTCTATAATCGCTGAGTTTTTAATAATATCTCTTGCTGACAATTCTTTTTTCTCTTCCATGATATCACCACCTCTCATCTCAGTCTCCTAATGTCGTAATTCATTGTTATTATTCACACTCCGGGTAAAGTCTATCATATGATTT
>DOWG01000268.1:303-2941 GCA_003519685.1 Lachnospiraceae bacterium | reverse complement strand
CGGATACATTTGTCGAAATCATCGCAACGTTCCTATTTTCCTTCGTATTGAACCACAGCTTCCACATTATAGTCCTTTAACTTATCCCGGCCCTTTAATCCCTTTAGCTCCATAAGGAAAACGATCTTAACAACCTCTCCGCCAAGCATCCTGACCAGCTTCGTAATCGCCTCAATTGTTCCGCCGGTAGCAATCAGATCATCGACAATAACTACCTTTTGACCGGGCTTAATCGCGTCCTTATGCATCTCTATAGTTGCCTTGCCATATTCCAAATCATAGTCCATCGCAACTGTCTCACATGGCAGCTTCCCCTTTTTACGAACCGGAACAAATGCTTTATTTAAATTATAGGCAATGGGAACGCCAAAGATGAATCCTCTGGATTCCGGGCCTACAATAATATCAAAATCAATACCCTCTAAGAGTTCCTGCATTTGATCAATCGCCAGCTTTAGCCCATCCTTATCCTGTAATATGCTGGTCACATCCCGAAATATAATTCCCGGCTCTGGAAAATCCGGAATACTTCTTACATAATCTTCTAACTTCTTCATCCTTCTCCTCATTTCTGCGCGGCATTTTGCACATCATGGAGTTTGTGGATGCCGCACAGACGCAAACTCTGCGAGAGAAAGAATTAGAAAATCTTACATTCTTTCTACTTAGATGAATATTATATCACCATTCTTAAGATTTCGTAAAGTCTATTTCATAATACTTCTATTTATCCTGCTATAATGACAGAAAATTCGTCGTTTTATGATGAATTATGCAATGTTTTTCTAACATTTAATTTTGATATGAGTGTCATAAGTCATATAAATATTTCTTATATTAACCAGGAAGCATCAAAATAATCCTCAGCGGTAGTTTTGAATCATCAGCTGAACATTTCGAAAACCGTTATATTCATTAATTCGTGGATAATAGGTTACCGTAAGTTCGATTTTCGTTCCTCTGCCGGTCTTTAACTTATCCACTTCTTCCTCCCCGTATTTTTCTGCAAAATGAGTGAAGAAAGCATCCAGATCGCCAAAATACAGGGCATCCATTTCTCTTTGGTATTGATTGGTCACCCGAAGTCGAATTCCACAGGCATTCTTTCCAATCACAAAGGCAGATTTGATTTTTAAATTCCGCTCCGCAAAGAGAGGTTTTTCATTTCCTTTTCCGAATGGTTCCAGCTGCTTCATCTCATTGATCAAACTCTCCGTAACATACCCCAGCGGCAGCAAAGCATCAATGGTAATCTTGGGAACAAACATTTCATAGGTTAATGAGGTATTCTCATTTAAAGCTTTTCGCAAGGGGTCAATATTATCCGGCACCAGAGAAAGTCCCGCCGCCATCGGGTGCCCTCCCAGTTTCAGAATCAGACCCCTGCATCCGGACAACTCTTCTATCATATTATACTGCTCAATGGACCGTCCCGATCCCTTAATGCAATCTTTGGCATCCGTAAGAACCAGGGTCGGCCGGTGATAGCGTTCCCGAATTCGTCCCGCAATAATTCCGGCAATGCTCTCATGGCAGTCCTCCAAATATACCACCAGGACCTTATCCTGTTTCAGCGGGCTGTTTTCAATAAGCGCTATCGCTTTATCCACATTTTCCTGCGTCATGTCCTTACGAAGATTATTTAACTCTTTTACTTCCCCGGCCAAACGCACTGCCTCATCCGTTGTTTCGGCAAGAAGAAGCTCCAGCCCTTTCCTGGCGGTATCCAGTCTGCCCGAGGCATTTAAACAGGGTCCGATGACAAAACCCAGATGAAATGAATTCAGCTGCTCTTTATCAATACCGCAGGCATCCATCAGAGCCAGCAGACCTTTATTCTTCGTTCTCCTAAGAAGCTTTAGCCCATGCCTAACAATGACCCTGTTTTCATCAATCAAACCCATGACATCACAGACCGTCGCAATCGCTGTATAGGATAATAGTTCCTCCAGATACTCTTTCTTATCTGGCAAACGGTATCGGTCCAGCAAGGCTTCCATAAGCTTATAAGCGATCGCTGCACCGCATAGCTCCTTAAATGGATATTCGCAGTCCGGCTGCTTGGGATTTACAACTGCATCCGCCGGCGGCAGGAGAGTCTCGTTCTCCTCCGTCTCATACAGGTTATGGTGATCCGTAACAATCACCGTCATCCCCAGTTCTTTGGCCATCTGAACCGGTTCTATAGCAACAATACCATTATCGCAAGTAAGCAGGGTATCGACCCCGGCCTTCNNATCTCATAGTCCACTGCGGCACCAAGCCTTTGTAAGGTCCGGTATAATATGTAGGTTGCCACAACTCCGTCCACGTCATAATCGCCGATGATCCGAATCTTCCTGCCGGCTTCTATCTTATCGGTAAGTAAATCCACCGCTTTGACAATATCCTTCATTAAATAGGGATCATGCAGGCTGTCAAACCGGGGATTTAGATACGAAAGGATCTCTTTCGTTTCGGTAAGCCCCTTATTGACCAGACATCTGGCAACCACCTCACTGACACCACAATCCTGCATAATTTTGTGAAAATCTGCTTTCTTATTTTTTATAACCCAATTTTCCATATTACCTACGTCCATTCTGGCATTACCGGCAGGTAATCCTAGCTCATTCAAGTGTCTCATAACTTTTTCTTC
>DOWG01000268.1:0-188 GCA_003519685.1 Lachnospiraceae bacterium | reverse complement strand
TTCGCCGCACAGCCGCCGCTGCAATAGTATTTTGCAAAGCAGTTCCTGCATTTTTCCTTGGAATATACATTACAATTCTTAAACTCTTCCCGAAGCTCCGTATTTTTCACGCCTTCCCATACATTTCCCATTAAAAAGTCCGTATTTCCAACGAACTGATGGCATGGATACAGATCCCCCCATGGAGT
>DOWG01000126.1 GCA_003519685.1 Lachnospiraceae bacterium | reverse complement strand
CTCGACTTTACTGTTGAAGAATCCTGCGGTAAATGTACTCCATGCCGTATCGGTACGAAGCGGCTTTCTGAAATGCTTGACAAGATAACCAAAGGAAATGCAACCTTAGAAGATCTTGATAAAATGGAGGAACTCTGCTACTACATTAAGGAAAATGCTCTATGCGGACTTGGGCAAACCGCTCCCAACCCGGTACTTTCTACCCTACGTTATTTTAGGGATGAGTACATTGCACATGTGGTTGACAAGAAATGTCCTGCCGGTGTTTGTAAGGCCCTTCTGTCTTATCAAATTGATCCGGACAAATGTAAGGGATGTACGTTATGCTCCAGGATTTGTCCGAATAATGCAATCAACGGCAAGGTAAAGGAAGCCCATGTTATTGATCAGAGTAAATGTCTAAAATGTGGCGCTTGTTTGGAAAAATGTAGATTTGGCGCTATTTCCAAAAAATAAAGTGCAGTACTTAAAGTACTTAGATGGAGGTTGTAATGGAAACAGTTAATATAAAAATAAATGGTATCCAAGTAGAAGCACCTGCGGGGTCCACTATATTAGAAGCTGCAAAGCTTGCCCATATCGATATTCCAACCCTGTGTTTTTTAAAAGAAATCAATGAAATCGGCGCTTGCCGTATCTGTGTAGTTGAGGTAAAGGGAGCCAGAAGTCTGGTTGCTTCCTGTGTATATCCGATAAGGGATGGAATGGAAGTTTGGACAAATACCCCGAAGGTACTCTCTTCCAGGAAAAAGACCCTGGAGCTTATCTTGTCGGACCATGACAAAAAATGTCTGTCCTGTGTTCGAAGCGGAAAATGTGAACTTCAAAAGCTATGTAATGATCTGAATGTAGAGAATGAACTACTCTATGAGGGTGCCCGTACCCATTATGAAATTGATGAATCGGCTCCTCATATGTACCGTGATAATAATAAATGTATCCTCTGCAGACGCTGCTCGGCTGTATGTGACAAAGTACAGGGCATAGGAGTAATCGGCGCAAATGAGCGTGGCTTTAGCACCACGATTTCATGCGCATTCGACCTGCCTCTTGGTGAAACCAGCTGCGTATCCTGCGGACAATGTATTGCCGTGTGCCCTACCGGCGCATTAGCAGAGAAGGATAACACGGGAGAAGTTTTTGCTGCTCTGTCGGATCCGGATAAATATGTTATTGTACAAACAGCACCTGCCGTACGCGCAGCATTAGGTGAAGAATTCGGACTCCCGATCGGGACAAATGTACAGGGCAAAATGGTGGCTGCTCTGCGCCGTTTAGGCTTTGATAAAGTATTTGATACCGATTTTGCTGCGGACCTTACCATTATGGAAGAAGCAAACGAATTCCTGGACCGGGTGAAAAACGGCGGAGTTCTTCCGCTCATCACTTCCTGTTCCCCGGGATGGATTAAATACTGCGAACACTACTACCCGGATATGCTTGATAATTTATCCAGCTGTAAATCACCTCAGCAGATGTTTGGAGCAATTACGAAGACTTACTATGCAGAGAAGATGAATCTTGATCCGGAGAAAATGGTGATGGTCAGTGTTATGCCATGTACCGCTAAGAAGTTTGAAATCGGAAGACCGAATGAGAATGCAGCTGATGTTCCTGATGTAGATATTTCAATCACAACCCGCGAGCTTGCGAGAATGATTGAACGGGTAGGACTTAACTTTAATTCTCTGCCTGAGGAAGATTTTGATGATCCTCTCGGAAGATCAACCGGTGCGGCTGTTATCTTCGGTACTACCGGCGGTGTTATGGAAGCTGCTCTTCGAACTGCGGTTGAAACCTTAACCGGCAAGGAACTTCCGAATCCGGATTTTACCGAAGTCAGAGGAACGCAGGGTATCAAAGAGGCAACCTACCATGTAGCCGGTATGGATATTAACGTAGCCGTTGCTTCCGGTCTTGCAAATGCAAGAGAGCTGCTTGAGCAGGTAAAATCCGGCGAAAAGAATTATCACTTTATCGAAATTATGGGCTGTCCCGGAGGATGTGTAAACGGCGGAGGTCAGCCAAAGCAGCCTGCCAGTGTAAGAAATTTTACCGATATTAAGGCGCTTCGGGCAAAAGCACTCTATACGCAAGATGCCAATATGCCTCTTAGAAAATCTCATGAAAACCCTGCAATCAAGGAGGTTTATAAGGAATATCTGGAGAAACCCGGAAGTCATAAAGCCCATGAGATTTTACACACCACGTATGTGAAGAGATCCGTAAATCAATTTTAAATTATAGATAAACCGTTGTTACTGTTCAAACTCCGGGCAAAGTCTACCGTATGATTTCGGCAAATGATATCCGATAAGGAGTATTTGCATTTGTCTAAATCATAGCATTTGAAAAACCTTAAAGAGATTTGATGTTTCTTGAGAAACTCCAAAACTTCTTTAAGGTTTTTTATTGCTTCTATTGACAGTTACCCAATATCTTCCTATACTTGAATTAAGAGAATTACACAAGCAGCTTTTGTGCTCTTCTTGCTTTGGGAAAATCATGATAGGTATCAAAATATCAGGAAGGAGTGTAGTTTAATGAATAGTAACGATTTTAACCATCCTTTATTACTACTCGACAACAGCAATATGAACACTCTATTTAATGAAGGGGAATATAAGTGTACGAACATGACCTTTGAAGAGGCGCGGGAAATTATCGGTATGTATAATAAGGACGAAATCATCCTGTGTTTCCAGCATCCTGACACCTACGATATTATATTTAACTACATCGGTATCCCCAAAAAAGATTACAAATATAAGAACATTCGTAATATGAAGGTCTATCAGGACGGGATTATTTTCAAAATCTATATTACACCCTCCGAAACCCAGCCGGTCATTCACGTAGACGGCGTCGAAGCAAAGAAAATACAAAATGTTTATGTTTATTGCGTTCATATCAGCAGAATAAAATAAACTCATTTCGAGGTCAAGATACGCAATGCCGGTCAATCCATTGCTCAACTGGGACGATGGACAAAACAGTTTCATTTCGTAAGCAAGATACGCCCCGTGGGAAACGGGGCGTATCTTATACTGGGAACAATATATAAGGGGGTATATATAATTGGGGGATTATATATACTTTAGAGGTTAGCAAAAATAATTAGTTAAAGTATCTCTTTAAGAGACCTTCAAATGCCTTGCCATGTCTTGCTTCATCTTTAGCCATCTCATGTACGGTATCATGGATTGCATCCAGGTTAGCAGCCTTTGCACGAGTTGCAAGATCCTTCTTACCCCTGCATGCGCCGTTTTCAGCATCCACTCTCATCTGTAAATTCTTCTTTGTACTGTCTGTTACAACTTCTCCGAGAAGTTCAGCAAATTTTGATGCATGCTCTGCCTCTTCCCATGCCGCCTTCTCATAATATAAACCGATCTCCGGATATCCTTCTCTATGTGCAACTCTTGCCATTGCTAAGTACATACCAACTTCGGAGCATTCACCTGTAAAGTTATCTCTTAAATCCTTGAGGATATCTTCGCTGACACCTTTTGCAATACCTACGACATGCTCATCAGCCCAGACAGTCTCTTCTGTTTTTTCTACAAACTTATCCTTAGGTGCTTTGCAGATTGGGCAAAAATCCGGTGCACTTTCTCCTTCATAAACATAACCACATACTTGACATACAAATTTTTTCATTTTCATATTCTCCTTTTCATTTACATTTTCGTTTCCAAATTCAAATTCAAATCCAAATCCAAATCCAAATNNAATTCAAATTCAAATTCAAATTCTTTTAATTCGTCGATATCAATATCGGTAATTGTTATCGTTATTGATATAATATACCACTTTGAATCGTATGTCAATAGTTTTTTTAAATTTCTTTTATTTATTTAGAAACCTTGATATGAGTGTCATCAGTCATATCAACCTTATTTAGAAACTTTTTCATGAACGAATAGGATAAGCGTTTTTTATCATATCGGGCGCACTACGACAAAAAAAGCCGACCATAGTTTTCTCGGTATGATCAGCTTTCTTCATTTATAATTTTCTTCGTAAATTATTCTTTGGTATGGTTACATTCCGGACATAAGCCATAGAAATATGTCACATTACCTTCTATTTTCCCTGCGAATCCTGCCCCTGCAATCTTATTGATATGGTCAATGGATTCCATATCTAAATCAAGAACCCTGTTGCATTTATCACAAATAAAATGATAATGAGGCTCGGGGTTGCCATCAAAACGATCGCTGCCATCATTGCAATTTATCTTAAGAATCTCACCTTGAGATGCTAATAGGTTCAGATTACGATAGACCGTTCCTAAGCTTATATTCGGGTATTCTTGACGAATGTGCATATAGACCGTGTCAGCCGTTGGATGCTCTTTGGTACTGGATAGATATTCTTTAATCGCTTTCCTTTGCCGGCTATACTTAAGTGCTGCCATTTCATTTCACTCCATTCGATAACAGTTACCGTTATTATAAGCAACAATCGAATTGATGTCAAGTTTATTTCATAGTCCAAATTTTACATTCTTAGGTAACCAGGGGAAATCCTATGCGGCATTATTTTCTGTTTGCCGGTTCGATATTAATGCTCTTTCCCTTAATTTTTGCTGACTTCATAACTTGAATTACTTCGGAAGCATATTCTCTTGGCACTTCAACGAAGGTATATTTATCATACATATCAATCGTACCAATGAGTTTGCCAGGCATCCCTGTCTCTCCGGCAATTGCACCGAGGAAATCGCCCGGGCGTACATTCTGCTTTTTACCAAGGTTAATAAAAAGTCTTACCATTCCCGCTTCCGCTCCGGTATCTCCAAAATCTTCAGAGTCTCTATCCTCATCCTTGCTGCTGTCGTCACCCATAACCATTTTAAGAAATGCAGAAGCAATATCCAAAGCAGTAAAGCCATTTTCATTAATTTTACTCTCTATCAGATCTACCATCTTTGTAAGGTCTTCTGTTTCAATGATATTTTTCACCTTGTCCAGTGTCTTTTCTGCTTTCACAGCAGTGACGTCATTAATGGACGGAATCGGCTGCAGCTTAATCTTTGTCTTACAATATTTCTGAATATCCCTGAGCTTAAATACCTCTCTGCCGACCACCAGGGTAAATGCACGGCCCTCCCGGCCGGCACGTCCGGTACGCCCGATACGGTGCACATAGTATTCATCATCCTGCGGCACATCATAGTTAAAGACCGCTTCCACATCATCCACATCAATTCCTCTGGCTGCAACATCCGTTGCAACAAGAATGTCTGTTTTACCGTTCCGGAAGCTGTCCATGACACGGTCCCTCTGCTGCTGTTTCAGATCTCCGTGAAGACCTTCTGCAAAATATCCTCTTCCCTGTAATGCAGTAGTTAATTCATCGACTTGTTTCTTCGTATTACAGAATACAAGGGATAGCTTCGGATTATACATATCCAGTAATCGGGACAGCACTTCCTCCTTGTTCTTCGGACTTACCTCGTAATAATATTGCTCGGTCTTAGGTACGGTAAGCTCCTTCTTAACTACCTTAATAATCTGCGGATTCTTCTGATAGGTCCTTGCAATCTCTAAAATTGGCTTGGGCATGGTAGCAGAGAACATGACCGTCTGTCTCTCCTGCGGTACCTGGCTCAATATCGTTTCAATATCTTCACGAAATCCCATATTCAGCATTTCATCCGCTTCATCCAGAATCGCCATTTGTATATGATCGAATTTGATGGTCCTTCTTCTCATATGATCCATAACACGGCCGGGTGTACCGATAATAATCTGCACACCGCTCTTGAGAGAGCGTATTTGCTTTGAAATCTCCTGCCCTCCATAGACCGGAAGGATCTTAATTCCATGCATATATTTCCCCAGCTTGCGAAATTCCTCTGCCACTTGTATTGCCAGTTCTCTGGTGGGGCATAGTACCAATCCCTGCAAATTTTTATTCTTAGGGTCAACTTTCTGCAGGAGCGGAATTCCAAAGGCTGCTGTTTTACCGGTTCCTGTCTGTGCCTGGCCTACGACATCTTTTCCCTCTAAAACAATTGGAATTGATTTTGCCTGTATCGGCGACATTTCTTCAAACCCCATATCCTCCACTGCTCGGAGGATAGCGGCGTCTAATTCTAATTCTTCAAATTTTGTTACTTCCATTCTAATTTCCTTTCTTCCTAACACTCTTAAATCATATAATTCCCGACTGGTAAGCTTCCTATACAGCTAAGCTGCCAGCACAAAGATAACAAAAACTCCCTCAACCTATCCATAAAAAAGCTCTTAGCCAATATGACCAAGAGCTGATTCATCCATTTATTTCATTGAATAATACGATTATTTCAATTCTTATGTTATTTATGAAGCAGATATCTTTCGTAGTATAGCATTCTAATTTTTTCTTGTCAAGGATTTATTCNNGCAAAATTATATTTCAACCGCTTCATCTAATACAATGTCGACCGCTTTTTTCCATAATAAGCTCTCTCTGATCTGCTCTTCCTTCGCTGTAGCTAAAAACTCTTCGCTGGTTGCATAACCATAGTCCTTAGCTAATTTCTCCACACCTTTTTGATATTCATCCTCAGAAAGCTTCAGTTTTTCTGCTTCAATAATTGAGTTTAATACCAATTCCTGCTTAGCCATAGCTTCCGCATAGTTCGATGCCTTTGCATCGAATTCTTCTTCCGTAATACCGGAACCAGCAATAAAATCTGCAAAATCCATACCATAGTAGGATGCATATTGGATATACATATTCTTAAATTCCGCTTTATAAAAATCAATCAGGTTCTGAGGATAGGATTTAATTTCAGCATTATCAATTACTTTCTGAAATACATTATTGACCTTTTCATCCTCCATTGCAGCTTCATTTTTATCCTGAAGCTTCTTACGGGTATCTTTTTTGTAAGCATCTATGGTATCAAATTTCAGGGTCTCCTTCACATAATCCTCGGTCAGTTCCGGTACAACCTTTTCCTTAATGGAGTTCACTGTCACCTTAAATACTACTTCCTGTCCTGCAAGCTCCTTCGACGAATAATCCTCCGGAAATGTTGTTTTCACATCCACCTGTTTTCCAACGGTTGCACCGATTAAACCTTCTTCAAATCCGGGAATAAAGCTGCCCGATCCGATCTCCAGATCCGTGCCCTTTGCGGTACCGCCGTCAAAAGCCACTCCATCCTTTAAGCCTTCATAATCAATATTAACAATATCACCATTTTTAACAACGTCTCGGTCCTCTATTTCCTGCTCTGTGGCATTTGCCTGCAACTCTTTCTGAATAGCGGTATCAATATCTGCATCCATTACTTCTAATTTTTTAACGGTATATTGAATCCCTTTATATTCACCTAAGGTAATGTAATCCTTTACATTATAATCTTCTTTTGTTACCGTAATAAGCTCAGGGTTTGTTTCCGCCGTATCTGCAGCTCCTTCCGCATCCTTTTTATCACTCTCTGTATTCTGATTCTCCGTATTATCTTTCGCGGTTCCCTCTTTCTTACCGCATCCTCCTAACAGCATTAATAAACTTAAGCTGATAACTAACAATCGCATTCTTTTCTTCATTTATGTTATTCCTTTCTTCTTTCTGCATTGGCTGCTCTATCCTGTGCCATACGCCTCTCTTAATGAACTGCTTATCCCTTTATACCATATTTTCGAATAAAAAGAAAGTAAAATCATTCATTTTACAAATAATTCATTCCGCTATTACGATATCTTTTCCAGTATCTTCCCGGAGAAAAAGAGACTGCCCGGGGCAGTCTCTTAAACCATTCTTCTTATCTAACTTCATCAAATCTTTTCAAAACGTTCCACATCCATAACGAAAATCGTAGCTCCGCCGACATTTACTACCGAATTCATTGCAGAATATTCACCAGGGTTCATATTATTCATAAATATCTGTTGTCTTGGTCCGCATTCCTTTTTCACTATATCGATAACCTCATCCACTTTATCCTCGTCCGTACCGATTAATAGAGTCGTATTCCCCTCTCTTAAGAAGCCGCCCGTGGATGCCATTTTGGTTACATAGAAACCTTTCCTGTTTAATGTTTCGGTCACTTGACTACTATCGTTATTGCGTACGATCACATATATTAATTTCATAAAACCCCATCCTTTCTCCTGTATGGATGCCTATTTCATACCTTAATTATATTATATCCAAAGCTTCTTGTAAAGGATATTCCCGCTGATTACGAAAGAACAAAAACAACAATGTTTACAATTTCTCCACACCCAGGACAACGTCCTCGCCGTTTAAGTTCCAGTCTTTTTCAAAGCCCAGGGTCTTGCCAAAGAGCAGTTCTTCTGCCAGCACCTCAGATTTAATCACTTCTGCGTTGCGCTCCATGACCGCTTTTATTTTATCATTCCCGCTCTGTGATACCCGGATATGATCCATTACTTCAAAACCGGCATCCTTACGCATGGTTTGAATCTTACTGATGATTTCTCTTACAAAGCCTTCCTCGATCAGCTCTTTTGTAAGGTTCGTATCCAGCACTACGGTAATTCCATGATCGGAATCGGATACAAAACCTTCCGTCTGTGCAGCTTCAATTAGCAGGTCTTCCTTATCCAGAACGTTCTCCGCTCCATCGATGGTAATTTTCAGCCGGCCGGTCGCATTGATCTCATCCATCGCTTCATTTCCATTGATTTCAGAAAGAATACTGCGGACCGCTCCGATCTGCTTACCAAATTTCGGCCCGAGGGTCTTTAGCTGCGGCTTGAAGGTATAGGAGGTAAAGGCTCTTACATCGTCGGTAAATACAACTTCCTTTACATTCAGCTCGTCTGCAATAATATCCTTGAAGAAGTCCGACAGCTTCGCATCCGCTTTCACGTACATCCTGCCGATCGGCTGACGATTCTTAATGTTTGCTGTATTTCTGCAGGCACGGCCAAGAACAACCACCTCGAGTACTTCCTCCATGTTATTCTCTAATTCCGTATTCCTATAGGCTTCATTATAAGAAGGATACATGCACAAGTGTACACTCTTTGGCGCCGTTTTATCCAGATTAACCACTAGGTTTTGATAAATCTGCTCTGTCATAAAAGGAATAAACGGTGCTGCCACCTTCGCTACATTGACCAGTGCTGTGTATAGTGTCATATATGCATTGATCTTATCCTGCAGCATCCCCTTGGCCCAGAAACGCTCCCTGCTTCTTCTGACATACCAATTACTGAGTTCATCCACAAAATCTGCAAGCATCTTAGCCCCTTCGGTAATTCGATAGTTCTCCAGATGCTCATCAACAGACTTGATCAGGGTATTTAATTTTGATAAGAGCCATTGATCCATAACCGGCAGCTTATCATAATCTAAGGTATATTTTGTTGCATCAAATTCATCAATATTCGCATACAGCACATAGAATGCATAGGTATTCCAAAGGGTACCCATGAATTTACGCTGCCCCTCGGTAACCGCCTTATCATGGAAACGGTTCGGCAGCCACAGGGAGGAATTCGTATAGAAATACCAGCGGATCGCATCTGCGCCATGCTTTTCTAAGGCTTCCATGGGATCTACCGCATTTCCCTTTGATTTCGACATTTTCTGCCCATTCTCATCCTGTACATGGCCGAGAACGATACAGTTATTAAAGGATGTTTTATCAAAAATCAGGGTAGAGATGGCTAATAGGGAATAGAACCAGCCTCTGGTCTGGTCCACCGCTTCGCTGATAAAGTCTGCCGGGAAGTTCTTCTCAAATATTTCCTTATTCTCAAATGGATAATGCCATTGTGCAAATGGCATGGAACCGGAGTCATACCAGCAGTCAATCACCGGTTTCACACGCGTCATTTCCTTGCCGCATTCCGGACATTTTATTGTTACCGCATCAATGAACGGACGGTGCAGCTCGATATTATCCGGGCAATTGTCAGACATAGATTTTAATTCCTCAATGCTACCGATACAATGGCGGTGGCCATCCTCACATTCCCAGATCGGAAGCGGCGTACCCCAGTAACGGTCACGGGAAAGTCCCCAGTCCTGTACGTTCTTGATCCAGTCACCGAACCGGCCCTGACCGATGCTTTCCGGCATCCAGTTGATGGTATTGTTGTTCTTGATCAGATCATCCCGCACTGCGGTCATTTCAATAAACCAGGTATCTCTTGCGTAATAAATAAGAGGGGTATCGCAGCGCCAGCAGAAAGGGTAGCTATGCTCAAATTTGAGCACTTTAAACAATAAGCCCTTCTGCGCCAGAATTTTCATGATCGGCTCATCTGCCGCTTTACAGAACAGTCCTGCCAGTTCTCCTGATCCCGGCTTAAATTCTCCCTTAGAATCGATCAGCTGCACGAACGGAAGATCATAGTTTCTGCCAACCTTGGAGTCATCCTCACCAAAAGCAGGTGCGATATGAACCACTCCGGTACCATCGGTTAACGTAACATAGGTATCGCAGGTAACATAGTAAGCCTTCTTATCCGGCTTCGCATAATCGAATAAGGGTTCATATTCTAGATACTCCAGATCCTTGCCGACATAGGTTTTCTCGACCTCATAATCCCCTTCAAGAACATTTAAAAGGGCTTCTGCAAGAATATATTTTTCTGTTCCGGCTGCCACCTGAGGTTCTTCCTCATGCTTATGTCCATGATCATGACCGCAGGAGCATCCGCTTTCCTTCTTTAATACATTGCCGTGAGCATCTACCGTTACCTTGACCTTAACATAGGTTTCCCCCGGATTTACGCAGAGTGCTACGTTTGACGGAAGGGTCCAAGGAGTCGTGGTCCATGCAAGAATATATTCATTCTCCGTACCCTTAATCTTAAATTTTGCAATAACGGATTTTTCTTTCACATCCTTGTAGCCCTGCGCCACCTCATGGCTGGAAAGCGGCGTTCCGCATCTCGGGCAGTAGGGAACGATTTTAAAGCCTTTATATAGAAGGCCTTTCTCCCAAATCTTCTTTAAGGACCACCATTCCGATTCTATAAAATCATTCTCATAAGTAACATAAGGATGATCCATATCAACCCAGTAACCTACGGTATTGGAGAAGTCCTCCCACATTCCTTTATACTTCCAGACACTTTCCTTACATTCCTGGATAAACGGCTCCAGACCGTATTCTTCGATCTGCTCCTTACCATCCAGGCCGAGCTTCTTCTCTACCTCCAGCTCTACCGGAAGTCCGTGAGTATCCCATCCGGCCTTACGAAGTACATTATAGCCCTTCATTGTACGGTATCTTGGAATAATGTCCTTGATCACTCTCGTTAAAACATGGCCAATATGAGGCTTGCCATTCGCCGTCGGCGGTCCGTCATAAAATGTGAAGGTATCGCCATTCTTTCTTTCCTCCCTGCTGGCCTCAAAGATTTTGTTTTTTTCCCAAAAATCCAAAACCTGCTTTTCTCTCTCGACAAAGTTCAAATCGGTGGATACTTTATCGTACATATTCATCCTCCTTTTTCTAATATCAAAATTGATTATTATAATGATCGTTGTTAATAAACAAAAGACGGTTCGCTATAAAAGCTTCTCCTGCCAAGTATTTCCCAAGCGGCTCTTACCGATACTTCATTCGGAACAAATCAGTTTCTTGCCCCTTTGTCTGTTCGTATAGGATGCAATTTCCTATACGATAAAAAAGCTCTCATCCGAAAAAGGATGAGAGCTTTCGCTTTCATTTAACCACCTGTTTCACATACTCTGCCAAAGGGCATTCATACATTATCTATATAACGGTAGATACCGGCTTAACCTACTGAGTATGAAGAGAAGCCATACCTTTGGGTCTTGCAACTAGGGAGTGATTTTCAGACACCTGCTACTCGCACCGGGCTTCCACTCTCCCCGATTCGCTGACCTTTTGCACGATGCTTACTCTCTCCGTCAATGTTTTTATCTGTTTTTGTTTATGCTATAATAGTATAAAAGCCGGGAATTGTCAAGAGTAATCCCCTCTAAAATTGTGTTGACACCAAATTCGCAATAGAATTTGTTTGCTCTGGGCGCTTAAGTCAAAATGCTGCATATACTATGCTTGACTAATTTAATTTTCTGGTATATCTTTGAAAGCAGATTGAACCAATGATTAAGCAAATAACCATCTTATACTGCGAGGGGAATTAGAATGAAGGAGATCCTATGGAAAAGAGAAATTTAACTTTATTAACCGATTTTTATGAATTAACAATGATGCAGGGATATTACAACAACCATGCAAATAACACTGTTATTTTTGATGTTTTCTATCGAGACAATCCCAGCAATGGCGGTTATGCTATTTGTGCCGGCTTAGAGCAGGTGATAGAATATATCAAAAATTTGCATTTTTCAGACGAGGATATAGAGTATCTTCGAAGCTTAAATGTTTTTCAGGAAGATTTTCTTACCTATCTGGCAAACTTTCATTTTAGCGGTGATATCTATGCCATACCGGAGGGGACTGTAATATTCCCGATGGAGCCGATCGTTAAGGTAATTGCACCTATTATAGAGGCACAGCTGATTGAAACCGCCCTATTAAATCTTATTAACCACCAAAGCTTAATTGCAACCAAGGCATCCCGTGTTGTTTATGCCGCGAAGGGCGGACCGATTATGGAATTCGGTTTAAGAAGAGCGCAGGGCCCGGATGCCGGAACCCTAGGTGCCAGAGCTGCGGTAATCGGCGGATGTATCGGTACCAGCAATGTATTAACGGCCAAATTATATGATGTGCCGGCGCTTGGTACGCATGCCCATAGCTGGATTATGAGCTTTGATGATGAATTATCCGCATTCCGCAAATATGCAGAACTTTATCCGGGAAATGCCACTTTATTAGTAGATACCTATGATACGCTTCGCTCCGGGGTGCCTAACGCAATTAAAGTATTTGACGAGCTGCGAAAAAGCGGGAAGATGCCCGAAAAATATGGAATCCGTCTGGACAGCGGAGACCTTGCCTATCTTTCCAAGAAGGCAAGAAAGATGCTGGATGCCGCAGGCTTCCCTAAGGCTACCATCACCGCATCCAGCGATTTAGATGAATATTTGATCGACAGCCTGGTAGCGCAAGGTGCTAAGATTGATTCCTGGGGCGTAGGAACACGCCTGATCACCTCGGAAGATACTCCTTCCTTTGGCGGTGTATATAAATTATCGGCGATCATGAAGAATGGTGAATTTGTTCCGAAGATGAAGCTTTCCGATAACCCCTGGAAGATTACCAACCCCGGTAATAAAAAGATCTACCGTATCTACGAGAAGGAAAGCGGTAAGGTGAAAGCAGACCTGATTACTCTTGCGGAGGAACATTATTCCCCGGAGAATCCTTTATTGCTTTTTGATCCGCTCGCTACCTGGAAAAAGACTTATCTTGATCCGAACAGCTATACCCTACGGGAGCTTCTTGTACCTATCTTTATCTCCGGTGAATGCGTATATGAATCGCCGTCCGTTATGGAGATTAAGGATTATTGTACGAAGGAGCAGGATACTCTTTGGGACGAGGCAAGACGTCTTGTAAACCCTCATAATGTATATGTGGATCTTTCCCAGAAATTATACCAGCTGAAAACTCATCTTCTAAATGACCACTCAAATAAGTAGTAAGGCAGTTACTGTTCACACCCACCANNTACATAAGGCTCCAAAATACGGAGCCAAAGTACCGACGAATGCAAATACTCCTTATCTGATATCATTTGTCAAAATCATAGGATAGACTTTTCCCAGGTATGAGCAGTAACGTAAGGCAGGATTTACCATAATCTTTTTCTACAATAGACTATAAATTTCTCCAAAAAAGTGCTATAATTAGGTAATGAGCAGATTTTGAACTAAGAAAGGAGGCAACTACAAATGAGAAAAGTTATGATTGTCCTGACAGCCGTTGTTTCAATTTCCCTTGCCGGCTTTCTGATTGTCAGCTTGATTTCACCCCCGGCGAACAGTACACATCTAAATGCCTCCGAGCTAGAGGCATCCGCTGCCGGAGCACCGGGTTCGCCGGATGATACATATACCCTGCCTGCCTTAAATGGTGAGGGAAAGAATGGAGAAGACGCGATCGGGGATGACATCAACACCTCGTTTATTCCCGCTACAGAAATCGATACCGATCCGTCCAGCATTACCGTATTTATAAATAGAGAATATACCCTGTCGGAGGATTATGAACCGGATGATTTAGTAGTGCCAAATGTATTGTTTAATTTAGATTACTACGATGAACGAAAACTAATGCGGTCGGAAGCAGCTGCTGCCCTTGAGGAATTATTCGCCGCGGCAGAGAAAGACGGTTATACCTTCTATGGTGTCTCTGCTTACCGGTCCTACAGCAGACAACGCAAGATTTTCTTAAACAATATTGTTAAAAGGGGTAAGGAACATACCTTAAAATACTCTGCCGTACCCGGAACCAGCGAGCACCAGAGCGGCCTGGCAATTGATGTTTCAACAAAATCCTTCGGGTTTCGGTTACTCGATGATTTTGCAAATACCCCGGAAGGGATTTGGCTGTCTAAGAATGCCTACCGGTTCGGCTTTATTATACGCTATCCGATAGATAAAGTAGACATAACCGGATATGCTTATGAACCGTGGCACATTCGTTATGTCGGCAAGGATCTGGCAGCCTATCTTTATGCCAACGATCTGACATTAGATGAATATTATCAATATACGCCAAGCGAAGATTTTGATTTTGAGGCAAAATATGCAGCTTTGATTAACTATCGCCCGCCCGTTGTGGCTACACCGCCCCCGAAAGATGATCCGGCCTTACTAGACGAAGAGGCATTACTGGATGGGGAGCCAATTGAGGACGAAGACCTTGAAAAAGATCCGGAGAAGCCGGAGGATGAAAAGCCTGCCAAGGGCAAAGAAGACGTTCCGGAAGGGGAAGACAATGTTCCGACGGATGATAAGGAAAATCCGAAAGAGGACCCGAAGAAGCCGGAGGATTCACAGGAGAAGCCTACGGA
>DOWG01000092.1:3378-3884 GCA_003519685.1 Lachnospiraceae bacterium | reverse complement strand
CCATCTTTTGGCTCACCAAGGATAAAATAAATTATTGCGGCAGCAATCAGTAGAAGGAACATCGGTTCACCGAGAATATGAAGAACCTTTCTTATAAAGCTCTCATGCTTACCTGGGGTTAGTTCGTTTTTTCCGTATTGCAGCTGCAATTGTGCTGCTTCGGCAGTGGTTAACCCCTCCATACTTTTCCTATTACCTGTCATAAAAGAACCCTCCGTTTTCGCCTTTTGGCGGCGTTTGAATTTCCCTTATGGCACTCCATTCAAGGTCTGCTTTCTGTTCCATGGTATAAAAAAAGCACACCTATGGAACATAACAACTGTCCCACAGATGTACACTTCAAGGCAATCTGTTGCTACTTACTACATAGCCCGGCCCACAAACCTTGTATTACAAGGTTTATAACCTGTTCAGTTTGTACTGTTGATCTCGCATTCTTTTTGCAGAATGTAATGCAGTGCAAAGAGATTACTCTATATTATATGCGGCTCAACCCACACTGTCAA
>DOWG01000092.1:0-3347 GCA_003519685.1 Lachnospiraceae bacterium | reverse complement strand
GATCGTATGAAAAGGAGGTTATGAAAATGGCATATAAGATTAGTGATGAATGTATTAGCTGCGGTGCTTGTGCAGGCGAATGCCCTACTGATTCTATTTCTGAGGGCGCAGAACACTTTGAAATCAATCCGGACACTTGCATAGATTGTGGAACTTGTGCAGATGTTTGCCCGACCGGTTCCATTTCAGCTGAATAATACATACATAAAAAGAGGATGCCGATCATTCATAGAGGGCACCCTCTTTTCATATATTACAGGTGAATTGGTTTTTTAATACCTTTTGCTTTATCGAATACCGTTTTATCTTCATAACTTATCTTATTCATCCTTTGTTTTATTTTTATTATTTAAATGTAAACCCGATTATTCTTTTTAAAAAATTTTGATTTCTTTTTACTCTTACCGTCAAAGGCAGCCGCTGCCACCATTCTGCTCTTTTGATAATCCCTTATGGTCATATCTAATTTTCGAAATCGTTCCTCTTCTTTTTCCTCTCGCAGCCGCATTAGGAATTTCATTTCTTTCACTACATTTTCTGTCACATTTGTACCAATTTCCTCTTTCAGTTCTGCATTATTCTCTTTTAAGGCAGATAGAATAATTTGATTCATGATCGACATAAACTGCTCCACTTTATCATGCGTTTTTTCTGCAATCTCATGCGGTTCTTCTTTCGTTATCAGGCTTGTCCCATTTTCCATCTCACTTTCTGTATCTGGTACCTTCTCATCTTTCACCATATCCATCACCCTTCCGTTAAGTTTATCCTTTAATTTAAGTATAGTTTGAGAATCAAGGGTCTCTAATTTGCTTATATTNNTACCATCTTTATGGCTTTTAGCTGAAAGCCTTGATCCTTAAGGTTTTTGATCGTTTGCAGAAGCACAATATCCGTTTCTCTATAGTATCGATTTTTCATCTCGTTACGTGCAATTGGAAGTTCTAGCTCTCTCTCCCAATATCGAAGTACATGATCTTCTACACCAACTTTTTTCGATGCTTCTGAAATCATATACCTAACCTCACCCATTATTTTACCTCCCTTTATCTTGTAATTATTTTCCACTTTTTACATTATAACATAGCAATTTGCAATTGCAATAATCTTCTCCATATATTCCCATATAACTTATCGACACAAAAAAAGGAAACCCATAAGAAGCTTCCTCCTTTCTACAGAATTTTGTAGTAAACTAATTATTCTGATGTAAACTCTCAAATAAACCCGGCGAAATAGAAGGCAAATCGTATCTCTATTTCGTTAACAATATTTCTCATCCTAAGATGATTTCTTACCTGCTTTTCTCAAACACTATTTTTTAAGCTGCCACTAAACGACGATCCTCCTTCGTTAGACGGATCCATCGTTTAATAACAACAAAAGATTATCTCTCTAAATTGGCAAACTTTGTGTACTGTGCTAACCAAGCCAGTTTTACCGTACCAACCGGACCATTTCTCTGCTTGCCTATGATGATCTCCGATACGCCGGGCTCCTCCGTATCATGATTATAATAATCATCCCGGTAAATAAACATAACAACATCGGCATCCTGCTCGATGGCTCCGGACTCTCGAAGGTCGGACAGCATCGGCCGCTTGTCCGGACGCTGCTCCACCGCACGGCTTAGCTGCGAAAGAGCAATGACGGGAACATTAATTTCTCTTGCAAGAGATTTTAAAGATCTGGAGATCTCCGATATCTCCTGCTGCCTTGATTCCACCCGCCGGCTGCTGCCGCTCATCAATTGGAGATAATCAATGATGACCAATCCAAGGTTCTTTTCCATCTTCAGCTTCCTGCATTTCGACCGCAGCTCACTGACGGAGATTGCCGAAGTATCATCAATAATCAGATTCGAATTTCCGATGATTCTTGCACTTTCCATTAGACTTGCCCAATCCTCATTGGAGAGGTTACCGGTACGGATTGCCTGCGAATCCACCTTGGAATTCATAGAAAGGATACGCTTAACCAGCTGATCCTGTGACATCTCCAAGCTGAAAATGGCTGTAGGAATGTTAGATTTTAATGCCGTATATTCCGCAATGTTAAGTGCAAAAGCCGTTTTCCCCATGGAAGGCCTTGCCGCAATCAAAATCAGATCCGACGGCTGCAGCCCTGCTGTTTTATAATCCAGATCATAGAAGCCGGTTGCGATACCGGTCACACTTCCTTGATTCTTAGCAGCCGCTTCAATACTATCGATGGAGCGCAATACAACTTCCTTAATATCCGTGAATTCCTTTGAACCGCGGTTTTGAACGATGTTAAAGACCGACTTTTCCGCCTTTTCTAAGATACTGTCCAAATTCTCTTTATCAAGGTAGCATTCATTTGCCGTCTCCTCCGACGCTTTAATCAATCGGCGAAGAACGGATTTGTCCCTGACAATCTGGGTATAGTATCTGACATTCGCAGAAGTAGGGACGGATGCAACTAAATCCCGGATAAATTCCAAACTGCTTACCTGTGGAGGAACATCTTTCTCCTTCAAACGATCCTGCAAGGTTATTAAATCCACCGGTTTGCCTTCATTAAAAAGCTCCACCATAGTATCGAACAATATCCTATATTGCTGTTCATAGAAATCGTCTCCTGTAATCATTTCCATTGCAGCGATAATCGCATCCCTATCCATGATCATGGAACCGACTACCGACTGCTCTGCCTCAGCACTATGCGGAAGTATTCTCTTGATCAACGCTTCATCCATTGGTACCCCTCCTTGCAGAACAGGCTATTATATCGCCTCTACCAATACCTTCATATCTGCGGTTACCTGCGGATGCAGTTTAACCGGAACCGTATAGGAACCGGCATTCTTAATGGGATCGGAAAGCTGTATTTTCTTTCTATCTATATCCAGGTTAAATTGGTCCTTAACCGCTGCGGCAATCTCCTTCGTTGAAATAGATCCGAACGTTTTTCCGCCTTCTCCAGCTTTAATGCCGACTTTAATTGAGATCTTCCCGAGCTTCTTCGCAAAATCCTTCGCTTCCTCTAAAAGCTCCTTCTGCCTTTTCGCCTCTGCTGCTTTTTGCTGCTCTAATTCATATAAATTCTGTTTTGTAGCCTGCACGCCAAGCTTTTTGGGAAGAATAAAATTTCTTGCATAGCCATCGCTTACTTTTACAACCTCACCCTTTTTTCCCAGACTTCTTACATCCTGCGTTAATATAATCTCCATATCTATCTCTCCTTTATCTAAAAATCTACAGTTCTCCTTCTTCCACCATCTTATCCAGAGTAGCTTTCATCAGCGAAATTGCTTCTTCCATCGTAGTATTTTTTAATTGGGTTCCGGCAACACTTAAATGACCGCCGCCGCCCAGTTTTTCCAT
>DOWG01000047.1 GCA_003519685.1 Lachnospiraceae bacterium | reverse complement strand
TACTTATGCTGCATCAGATAGGACTTATAAGCATCTTCGATCGCTCTTGTAATAACCGGATTTTTGATAAACCTTCCATTGATAAAATAGTTTTCGAAATTACGATTTCCGCGGTTTATAACCGGCTTACCGATATATCCGCTTATTTTAACATCCTCTGTTTCATAGTGAACCGGTAACAATTCCCTGGTAATATCCCTGCCGTATACATGGTAAAGGATATCTCTGGTATTATTATTGCCGGAAGATTGCTGCTTAACTTGATTATTTATAATATATTTAAAGGAAACATCGGGATGGGAAACCATGAGCCGTTCCATCAAATCACTAATGTAGCCGGCTTCCGTCACCGGCGATTTTAAAAACTTTCTTCTTGCCGGTGTATTATAGAATATATTGCGGACCAGAATGGTGGTTCCGTCCGGACATCCGATCTCTTCGAGTGATTTTTCTACGCCGCCCTCCATAATATAGCGATAGCCGTTAAGAGAACGCTGTGTCTTCGTGATCAGCTCTACCTGCGCAACCGCTGCAATACTGGATAAAGCTTCGCCGCGAAACCCGAGGCTTGTTACCGTAAGCAGATCCTGCGCAGTACGGATTTTGCTGGTTGCATGACGAAGAAAGGCACTTGGAATGTCCTCTTTCTCAATTCCTGCACCATTGTCGGTAACCCGGATTAAGCTTAGTCCGCCCTCCTTGATTTCTACGGTCACCGCTGTAGAGCCGGCATCTATGGCATTCTCAACAAGTTCCTTTACAACCGCCTTCGGACGCTCGACTACCTCTCCTGCCGCTATTTGATTAATGGTTGCTTCATCTAATATCTGAATGGAAGACATGGATTTCCCCCTAAATTCGTTCTTTTATTTTCGTTTGCAGCTGATAAAGCTTATTAAGCGCATCAATTGGTGTCATTCTGGTCAGGTCCAATTCTCTCAGATCCGAAATAATATCTTCATTACCGCAGACGGAGAAGAGGGAGAGCTGATCCATATCCCGCTGCCTGCCGCTTTTCTTAGAAGAGTGTTTTTCCGTGCCGCTGTGTACGGCGGGTTCCAGGGGCAGTACCTCCTGCTGATACTCTTCTTCGTCCGGAATACTGAGATTCTTGGCTTTCATAACCAGATCATTACCGGACAATTCCGCAACGATTTCGGATGCACGTTTTAATACACTGCTTGGAACGCCGGCCAGCTTCGCTACCTGAATACCATAGCTTTTATCCGCTCCGCCCTTTACGATCTTACGTAAAAATACGATGTCATCCCCCTGCTCTTTTACCGCGATACAATAGTTGTTGATGCCTTCGAGCCGCCCTTCCAGCTCCGTTAATTCATGATAATGCGTTGCAAATAAAGTCTTAGCCCCGAGTATGGAGGTATTGCTGATATGCTCTACCACCGCCCAGGCGATACTGAGTCCGTCAAAGGTACTGGTCCCTCTGCCAATCTCATCCAAGATCAAAAGACTGTTCTTCGTAGCATTGCGAAGAATATTGGCAACCTCCGTCATCTCTACCATGAAGGTACTCTGCCCGCTGGCCAGATCATCGGATGCACCCACTCTCGTAAAGATACGGTCCACAATACCGATATCGGCGCTGTCTGCCGGTACAAAGCTGCCGATCTGCGCCATCAGGACAATTAATGCGGTCTGCCGCATATACGTGGATTTGCCGGCCATATTGGGACCGGTGATAATGGAGACGCGGTTTTCCTTGTTGTCCAAAAGGGTATCGTTAGCGACAAACATATCGTTTGTCATCATTTTTTCCACCACCGGATGTCTGCCGTTTTTAATACTTATGGAACCGCTGGTATTGATTTTCGGTTCCACATAGTTATTCTGTTCGGCAACCAGGGCAAGAGAAGTAAATACATCCAGCCTTGCAATCGCTTTGGCCGTCTGTTGAATCCGTTTTACCTCCAAGGCGATCTGATCCCGGATTTCACAGAAAAGATCATATTCCAGCGAGAATAACCGGTCCTCCGCACCCAGGATAATATCCTCCAATTCTTTAAGCTTCGGTGTGGAATAACGCTCAGCGTTGGCAAGGGTCTGCTTGCGCGTCCAGGTATCCGGCACAAGATCCTTGTAGGAATTCGTAACCTCCAGATAATATCCAAATACACGGTTGTATTTGATCCGCAGATTCTTAATTCCGGTTGCTTCCCGTTCCTTCTCCTCCAGCTCCATCAGCCATGTTTTTCCTTCGGTTTTTGCTTTTCTTAAGCGGTCCACATCTTCATTATAGCCCGTCTTAATAATACCGCCTTCCTTTACCAAAAGAGGCGGCTCCTCAACGATGGATTTTTGAATTAAATCATAGATATCCTCCAGAGGATCCAGCTGCTCATAGATATCTTTGATCAAAACCGTTTCAAAACTTTTCAGCAGGAATTTAATATGCGGGAGCATGGATAAGGAGGAGCCGAATGCGATTAAATCCCTTGGATTTGCACTTTTATAGCTGATTTTACTCATCAGACGTTCCAGATCATAAATCGGATTTAAATATTCGCGCATTTCCTCCCGGGTAATCATATTCTCCTTAAACTCACGGACTGCCTCCAGCCGCTCTTTAATCAGATTACATTCGATTAACGGCTGCTCGATATAATTTCGTAGTAATCTGGCACCCATCGCGGTTTTGGTTTTATCCAGCACCCATAGAAGGGAACCCTTCTTCTGCTTCTCCCGCATCGTCTCCGTCAGCTCCAGATTACGAACGGTGGAGCTGTCTAAGAGCATGAATTTCTCAAAGGTATATGGAATCAGCCTAGTTATATGCGTTAGGGAACTTTTCTGCGTTTCGGTCAGGAATTGCATAATGCTGCCTGCTGCAATAATTCCAATGGAATAGTCCTTTAACCCAAGACCGTCTAAGGTCGCTACGTTAAAATGCTCCTTTAAAGCCCGAATACAAAGTTCATCATCAAAATACCATGGCTCTAAGGGAGACAAAACAATATTGTTGTAATTTTTCAGTGCTTCTGTATCAATGCCGGATACAAGAAAGGTATCATTACAGATAATTTCAGAAGGAGACCATTTATAGATTTCGTCGAGAAGCTTGCGGTCATTATCAACTTCTGTTACATAGTAATCCCCTGTTGTAATGTCTACAACAGAAAGCCCATAAGCATTAATGGTATGTACAACGGACATTAAATAATTATTCTTTGTTTCATCCATTACCTGTGTATTCAGATTGGTCCCCGGGGTAACAATTCGAATAACTTCCCTTTTTACGATACCCTTTGCTGTCTTAGGGTCTTCTACCTGCTCACAGATCGCGACACGAAAGCCGCGGCTCACTAATTTGGTCAGGTATCCATCTACGGCATGGTAGGGAACTCCGCACATCGGCGCCCTTTCCTCCTGACCGACATTTTTACCCGTCAAAGTTATTTCAAGCTCCTTCGAGCAAATATTCGCGTCCTCATAAAACATCTCGTAAAAGTCACCTAATCGGTAAAATAAAATACAATCTTTATATTGATCCTTGATCTGCATGTATTGCTGCATCAAAGGAGTAAGCTCTGCCATGGTAATACGGTCCTTTCCTTTGTATATTGTTT
>DOWG01000177.1:503-5866 GCA_003519685.1 Lachnospiraceae bacterium | reverse complement strand
AGTTGGAATCATAAAATGCAATATCAAATGGGATTTCTGACAGCAAGGCAAATACGCCCAGTCTTGCCAGATAACGCTTGATATTACTGGTATGATAAAAGCCTTCCACAATGAGAAACACAAAGATCGGAAACGCTAACCTTCCGATACCGCGAAAGATTACATAAAGCAATGTGTTCTCTGGAATAAATATGGCTCCGATATGATCAATCAGCATCGTAATAATTGCAATCATTTTCAAAGTAAATGAACTCATAAATGATATCCTCTCCCATTCTGATTATATATGCATTCTCTTATTAAGCTCTGTTTTCATACTATCGCCTTCGAATATCATTAAAGCCGACAGGCTGATTGCACTTACCGCCACGCAGATTACCGAAGGAAAGATAACGTTCAGCCATCCAAACAGGATAAATATGATCGGGATAAAACCAAAGATTCCATCTACCAGAAAATATATGATCAGATCCCTTACCCCTATCTTTAGTATCTTCGCGGCTACAGCCATAACAATCATTGCTCCCACACAGATGGAGGGAATCACATAATCAATGGACCAGCCAATCCATCCCATGGAAGCATCCCATAGCACCGACAAAACACCGAGCAGTCCCACCTGCCAGACAATCGTCTTAGGAATGTTATTCCTCTTGCGAATGATAAAGAATAAACTGATCCACATACATAAGATCCCTGCTGCCACCAGGATGGACCAACGGGATTCCTTGGTAAATATCATATTTACCGCAAAGCTAATGACCGTCACTGCTATGGAAATAAACAGAAGGACCCGGATAAAGACATTGAATTCCTGATATATCGTAGGAATCTGGGGAAATACTTCTTCCTCCTTCGCACTCTCCTTCTGCTCAATAATCCCTCCGCAGAGCGGGCAGACAAGGTGAGCTCCATTAATTTGTACTTTACAATGATCACAATATTGCATTCTTTTCCTCCAATCTGTAAGCCGGATCTTCTCATCCGAGTTCATCCAACTTCTCTGCTGCTTGAGGTTATCGTGATTGCTACCCCTTCCTGCGATAGCATACGAAAAAAGTTTTTCTGTATATCGGTTCCGTCAAAAGGGGAGGCAAAGCTTATCACCAGCCGGTCGCCAAAGGAACACATGCCGATCTGAGGGCGCCTTGCACTATTAAAGCAGTTAAATAGCGTAATGTAAGGAGCAAGTTCCTTTGCCACGGTTATTTTGCCAATGTTAGACAGCGTAGCCGTAATTCCTTTGTCATTAATCCGATTTGCAAAACGCAGCACCCAGTCCTTGATAAATAAAGGAACAATCCGCATGAAGGCATTATGCTCCAAAGCGGACAAACGGTTCATATGTTTTCTTAATTTTTCTTCGGTCAGTTCCCGGGTAAACTCTTCCTTTACTCCCTTTATGATGCTATCCAAGTCATCTTTATTTTTTGTAAAATCATAGCTGATATTTATCGTACCAAAAAAATTTCTTGCCGTAACGGATGGAAAATAAATTCTTAAGTTTACAGGAACCGATAGAACTACCGGATATTTCTTTGCACGTGCCGGCATCTCCTGATAGATCGCCTTCATAAACAACGCGGTCAGATATACGGTCAGAGTGGTATTGTAACGATGCGCCAGCGCCAGTATCTCTTTCACGTCCATAACACCCTCGAGCACCTTTAACCGGTTGTCGATGGAGCGTCTTCCGGCAATCCGGTATGCACGAGTTACCTTTACCTTATTGAGGCATTTCTCCCCCGTATAATGCTTTAAGAAACTGTCATCCATTTTCTGCGCAAAGGAAGCATCATAGTCCAAATTCGGCAGCTGTTCCTTAAAGTCTTCCTTGTATTTGCTTGTAATATAAAAATACAGTAATGTCTTAAAAAAGCCCAGAGCACCGGTACCATCTGCCAGTGCATGATACATTTCAAGATTAATTCGTTTTCGATAATAGGTTACCTCAAACAAGAGGTTTCTTCGATTTGGATGATACAACATACTGCAGGGCGGCTTGTATTCCTCTACAACTTCCGGCATCAATTCCGTACTTTCAAAATAGTACCAGAATACACCCTTCCTCAGTACGGAACGGTAGACAGGAAAAAGAATAATCGTCTTATTTACTGCCTCCTGAAGGATCTCCCTATCAACTTCTTCCTTAAGCTCGCATACAAAACGAAAAACCTTCGTATCCTTTTCGTTTGTATTTGGCGGAAATATCTTTGCAGCGTTATCCAGTCTTGTCCATTGAACGGGCTTTTTTCTTGTCATTAACAATTCCAAACTCCTTCTAAGTGTATTAATTTCTTCACCCAATCGTAAAATTTTATTGATGTATTATCTCCGCTTACTCGATTTCACATTTTCTCATTCTTCCATGATTTAAATTTCAAAAACCTTCCTAACAATTTGTCAAAGACAGAAAAAGCTTAAGTAATAGAAAACATTATTTTCCTATTACTTCTCTAAGAAACGGTTGATCAGCTCATAGCTGCGTTTCACATGCACAAACCGTTTTGGAAGAGCAATAAAGCCATGCAATGCATCTTTCATCCGGTAGACTTGTACCTGATTGCCGAAGTCATGCAGCTTCTTCCCATACGCTTCCCCTTCATCCCGAAGAGGGTCATAGCCCGCTGTAATAATCAGGGTATCCGGCTGGTTTGATACATCCTCTGCAAGCAAGGGTGCAAAATATGGATTTTGCCTGTCTTCCTCGCTATTCTGATACAATTCCATATATTCACTAATTCGTTTTGCCGTTAACAGATACTCTGTCCCGTATTCGTTAACGGAGGCAAAAGGCGATGATTCGCTATGATCATTCCCGGTCTGCGGATACAAAAGTATCTGCTTGGAAGGAAGAAATTCTCCGCGATCCCTTGCCATTAAGGAAACAACAGCTGCCAGATTCCCACCGGCACTGTCTCCAATCAGAGCAATCCTTTCCCTGGGAATATCGAACAAGGTGCAATCCATGAAGATTTCTCTGGTAACCGCATAACAATCTTCGGGAGCTGCCGGAAAATGATATTCCGGTGCCAGACGGTAGTCCACCGATACCACCAGATATCCGGTCTGATTCGCCATATTGGCACAGACGCTGCTATAGCTGTCTATATTTCCAACAACAAAGCCTCCGCCATGGAAGAATATTAAGATTCCCTTTGCATTTTCCTCACCGGACGGCATAAAAATCCGAACCGGAATTTCATGATCCAAACTGGGGATTTTATGATCCCACATCTTATAAAGCGGTTTTATATATGGGTGTGCAGCATTTTTCAGCTGCCTCTTCAATTTATAGGTTTTCTTGATATCCAAATCCGGATAGGACAATGCTTTCAATGCCGTTTTCATAGCTTTGTTAATTGCCATAAAATACTCATACCCATGCCTTTCTTTTAATAATTTTATTCTAACTAAGTTATATATAAAAGTCAAACGAAACTAAGCCCTTAAAAGGGCGATAAAAATCTGCAGAAATTTATACCTTCTCTGCAGATTTTTACACGATTACAAAACTATGATTATTATTTATCTTAATGCGTTCAAATATTCTTCCGCTATGATGCTGTGTCCGGTCCGGGTGGGATGAACGCCATCCTCCGTGATCTGCCTGCAGGTAAACATCTCCACTTCCGCCTTGGCAAAAATACCGTCCATCGGTATGTAGTAATCAGCAAATTCCTTGGCAAGCTTCCTTACCGCATGAATCTTCGGATCCAAATCCTCCCGCCAGACGGCCTTCGCCGGATCCGTATTTAACAGGAACGGTTCGATTATCATGATTTTGCAGCTTGGCATATCGGTTTTGATCCTTGTTAAAAGCTCCCGGTAGGTCTCTTCAAAGCTTTCTGTGCTGGTTGGGTCATTATTATCATATCTTCTCCAGGTGTCGTTAATTCCGATTAGAATCGAGAGGAAATCCGGCTTGATCGCCTTAAAATCCTCTTCATATCTTTCCAGTAAATTTTTTACACGGTTTCCTGAGATACCTTTATTTATAAAGGTTACTTTACTACCCGGAAACAGAAGCTGGTACCTCTGTGCAACCATCTCAGGATAGCCCCCGCCTAACGATGCCATATCGGAATAGTTTCTTCCGCAATCGGTTACACTATCTCCCTGAAACAGAACAACTTGTCCGTCTTCAAACATATTTTTCATCCTTCATCCTCCAATAATCAGTTTTGATGCTACTTCTCAATTGCATATTATAGCAGGACAAACTTCTTCACGCAACCATCACTTCCTTATTCTACCCGATGGCCGGGCAGAAAAATATCTTGCAAAAACGGGAATATACGATACAATAGAAATAGCTGTTTTTACGATAAATGAATTCGTATACGAATTCGTTTGACATTGTTAAGAAAGTAATTTAGGAGGTTTTCATGATACAGGCTAGTAATATCACACTAAGAATCGGAAAGCGCGCATTATTCGAAGATGTAAATATTAAATTTACAGAGGGCAATTGCTATGGATTAATCGGTGCAAACGGTGCCGGCAAATCCACCTTTCTTAAAATATTAAACGGACAGATCGAACCCACTAAGGGGGAGATCATAATAACTCCCGGACAGAGATTATCCTTTCTGCAGCAGGACCATTTTAAATATGATACTTTCAATGTGCTTGATACCGTAATCATGGGAAATCAGCGTTTGTATGATGTCATGAAGGAAAAAGAACAAATCTATGCGAAAGAGGATTTTACCGAAGAGGATGGCATCCGTGCCAGTGAGCTGGAAGGCGAATTTGCTTCCATGGACGGCTGGGAATCGGAGGCAAATGCGGCATCTCTTTTGAATGGTCTCGGTATTGAAACGGAGCTTCACTACAAGAAAATGAGCGAACTGAACGGCAGTGAGAAGGTTAAGGTTCTGCTGGCACAGGCATTGTTTGGTAATCCGGATATTCTTCTTCTGGACGAGCCTACGAACCATTTGGACCTGGAAGCCATCCGCTGGCTGGAAGAATTTTTGATCAACTTTGATAATACCGTTATTGTGGTATCCCATGACCGTTACTTTTTGAATAAGGTCTGTACCCATACTGCCGATATTGACTATGGTAAAATTCAATTGTATGCCGGTAACTATGATTTCTGGTACGAATCCAGCCAACTGATGGTCCGGCAGATGAAGGAAGCAAACAAGAAAAAGGAAGAGAAGATCAAAGAGCTTCAGGAATTTATTCAGAGATTCTCTGCCAATGCTTCCAAATCCAAGCAGGCTACCTCAAGAAAAAGGGCTTTGGAGAAGATCGAGCTGGATGATATCCGCCCTTCCAGCAGAAAGTATCCTTACATCGATTTCCGACCGAACCGTGACATTGGCAATGAAGTGCTTACGGTTCAAGGTATC
>DOWG01000177.1:0-446 GCA_003519685.1 Lachnospiraceae bacterium | reverse complement strand
GAGGAAACGATCGTAGACTTTCTGATGCCCTTTTCGCCGGAAAAGGATGTTACCTATGTCCGCGGTTTCATGGGAAGAATGCTATTCGCAGGTGAGGAAGGTTCCAAGAAAGTCAACGTGCTCTCCGGTGGAGAAAGAGTCCGCGTCATGCTTTCCAGGATGATGCTTACCGGCGCCAATGTACTATTAATGGATGAGCCTACGAGCCACCTGGATATGGAATCCATCACTGCATTGAATAACGGTTTAATTAAGTTCCCGGGTGTTCTGCTCTTCACCTCGCAGGACCATCAATTTATACAGACAACTGCAAACCGTATTATGGAAATCACACCGCATGGTCTGATCGATAAGATTACGACCTACGATGAATATCTGGATAGTGATGAAATGGCTAGAAAGAGACAGGTAATGCAGTTTAATACGGAAGACGAAGAAATCGAAGA
>DOWG01000059.1 GCA_003519685.1 Lachnospiraceae bacterium | reverse complement strand
TTCTGTTAAGTCCGTAATCATAGTATTCTCCTTTGCTTGTCTATCATATTGTAGTAATTGAGAGTCATCTAAACTGAACTCTGAACTGTGATATGAGTGTTATAAGTTATATCAAAACAATGAACATGAATAGGAACGCATATATTTCATATCAAAATTTTAAAATAACTTATGACACTCATATCAATTATTCTATCTATACAAGTTTATAATCTGCAATTCTCTATTGTATAGAAATTAATGTGAACTGTCCAGCACCTTTTCTATAATAAATACTTTCCGCCATTATGTAAGCAGAATAATTATGTAAATTTTATGCAATTTCCAAGGAAATGTTTGCTTTGCCGCTTTTCAATATTTCAACGGCATGCTATAATAAAATGTATGAGCGGTCTAAGATCATGAATGTGCTTTTGTGTTAGTAAAAATATTTACATAGCAGAGAGAAGTAATTATTTCCAGTTTGTGTCTGCGCGGCATCCACAAACTCCACATCCACGATTCGTAAAAAGCCGCGTAGAAATGAGGGAAATGATGAAAACGATAGCACTTATATTATTTATACTTACCTATGTGTGCCTGCTGATTTTCTCAAAATATAGAGCTTATATCGCGCTTGGGTCCGCTGTTATCTTCGTAGTACTAGGATTGGCAGGTATCTTGCCAAGGATCGACGTATTGGCCGCCATAGATTGGAATGTTATCTTAATGATCGCGGGTACCATGGGTGTCGTATCTCTTTTTATAGAAGCCAAAATGCCTTCCAAATTGGCGGACATTCTTATCGAGAAAACGCCAAATGTAAAATGGGCAATTATCGCCCTTGCATTATTTTCCGGAATTATCTCCGCTTTCATAGATAATGTGGCAACGGTGCTAATGGTTGCTCCGGTTGCTTTACATATTTCCAAGAAGCTGAACTTCTCACCGGTTTCCAGTATTATTGCAATCTCTGTCTCCTCAAACCTGCAGGGCGCAGCAACCTTGGTCGGTGATACGACTTCTATTCTTCTTGGCGGACAAGCCCATATGAACTTCCTTGATTTTTTCTGGTTTCAGGGAAGACCCGGAATTTTCTGGGTTGTTGAAACCGGGGCGGTCATAACCATCTTCGTTTTACTTTTCCTGTTTAAGGACCATAAGCAGCCGATTCATTCTATGGAGCGAACGGTGGTAACAGACTATTTTCCAACGATACTTCTGGTTGGAATTATTGTACTTTTGATTCTTGCCTCCTTTATTGAGGACAAGCCGGCAATAACAAACGGTATTATCTGTATCAGCTTAATGGTCATCGGCTTAATCAAAAAATTCATACAAACAAGGGACCGCAGAACCTTTATCGATGCCTTAAAGGAAATTGATTATACGACGATTCTCCTGTTAGCAGGGTTATTCGTTATTATCAGCGGAATTAAGGAGGCTGGTGTTATTGATGATATCGGCAAGCTGTTTGTAAGTGCCAGCGATAATAAGTTTGTTATATTTACGCTCATTACCTGGGCATCCGTGCTGATATCCGCATTTATTGATAATATTCCATACGTTGCCACGATGCTTCCGGTTACTTCCGCAATCGCGGCCGCATTGAATATCGATCCCTATATTCTGTATTTCGGCTTGCTCGTTGGAGCTACCCTCGGCGGAAATATTACTCCCATCGGAGCCTCTGCAAATATCGCAGGCATCGGTATCCTGCGTAAGGAAGGTTACGAAGTAAGTACCAGGGAATTTATGAAAATCAGCGTTCCTTTCACCCTCGTAGCTGTAACTTCCGGCTACCTGCTGCTATGGTTCATTTGGGCATAAAAAGAAGAGAAAATCAAACTTCCGTTTCCTGTCTCCTGCTGTAGACCTATGCTATCTCATATTTTCTATAGCAGGAGCCTTTAAAATTTTTCCATAAGAAGGTATTCTCATCCAGGAGCATATACCCCGGATCACTCATTTCCTTCGGTATTGATACCGAACCGGGATTCATATAGATATAGTTCTCGTATTCCTGTAATTTAGGAACATGGGTATGCCCATTCAGCAAAATATCTCCTTTTTTTAATCTTGGCGGCGTATTCTCACCGAATTTATGTCCGTGGGTACAAAATATCATATGGTTTTTCACATAGAGAATACAGTATTCGGCCATGATTGGGAATTCCAGCACCATCTGGTCAACCTCGGTGTCACAATTGCCGCGTACGCATAAGATTTCATCGGCAATCTCGTTGAGCATTGTGATCACCTTCTTCGGATCATATTCCCTCGGCAGGTCATTTCTTGGCCCATGGTACAGGATATCTCCCAAGAGCAACAATCGGTCTGCTCTTTCCTCCTTATAAGCCTGAACCAATTTGTCACAATAATAGGCCGANNTATATATTAATCAACAATATTAACCAATAACTATCTTTCCTTAGCTCTGATTTGTCAACAACCACTGCTCTAATCCGGTCTATTATAGTACCGCAATGCAGCCGGACAGATGCTTTCTTAATTATATCCTACGTTTCCCGATTCTTCCAATACATTTTGCATCCCTTATTTCATAGTCAAGAAAACGAATGTAGAATAATGGGGATTGTAGTGGTATAATGTTCCTATATTGGAGTAGGGGAGGTTAATAATGGCTATTGATTCGCAATCTATTATAAATTATAAATCGAATTCTAGAAAGTTTGCAAAGTGTAAAAATATACATGATGTACTATCTGAATTACTTGTCACACAAAATGATTCTTTAGATTTTTTGAAAGAAAAGCAATGTAAGGATGTCGTTGAATATATATTATGGAATGATTTTGTTAATGATAAAGGGACTTTAGCTAATAAAATAAATGCAACCTACCGCAGATATGTATGGGGTGATAAAGTATTTGTTGATTTTGGAATGACTAATATTCAAACTGAGTTATCATATCCGCATCCTGCAATAATATTATATAATTTGGCCAATACCGTTATTGTGACACCTACAACATCAGATGATAAAGTTGTTGATTTTACAGATGATATTAATCAATGTATTATAAAAGTCAAAAAAGACGGCAATATATTTCCAAATGATACAATAAT
>DOWG01000035.1:1913-8449 GCA_003519685.1 Lachnospiraceae bacterium | reverse complement strand
AAATCATAGGATAGACTTTGCCTGGGGTGTGAACAGTAACAGTAACTCATTATAGGTCTGCCACGAAAAAATTAATAGTCTTGAAAAAATGTAAATTTTATGCTAATATAGAATCACAAAGAAAAAACAATATCAAACAAAAAGAGGCTGTTATTCATCAAAACAACCTCTTTTTGATTCTATATCTAACGCTATTGCAGAAGCTTTCTAACGATTATTTTTCGACCACGAGCGGTCTCATCATATCGTTATCCTCATGCTCTAAGATATGGCAATGCCATACATAATCCCCCGTATGCTCTTTGAAATGCATAACAATGGAGGTCACCTGTCCGGGTTCCGCTCTTACAACATCTTTCGGTCCGGTTTCATAATCTAAAGGCGGCATTAGATCTTCCGGAATAAATTTGTAATTTCCCTCTTCATCGAAATCATCCTCCGTAAATACCTTTCTGCCTAATATTTCAAAGTTAACCAGATGAATATGAATCGGGTGCGGAAAATTAAAGTTATTCACCAGATGCCATATCTCTATCGTATCCAGTTTCACCTTTTCCGTAGCCGGGTCACTCCACATTCTGTTGTTAAGCAAATGTAATGTTCTTCCATAATGATCTTTTGTTTCGTCTAAAATCATTGTTCTTTCTTTCACCGCTAAAGCCGGGTCGATCGGATGGAATGGCATTAACTCATTCGGAATGGTACTGGTATCCGGATACTTTACTTCTTTACCAACGATAAATTTCATGATAACTTCCATTCCTGGACTTGGAGGTGTCTGTGCTGTATTTTGCAAAATGATCTCCTGTCCTATATACTTCGAAAAATCAACGATAAGGTCTATTCTTTCCGCAGGTTCTAAAATAAAGGATTTAATATCCTGCGGCTGGTGCAATAATCCCTGATCCGTACCGATCTGATGGAGTACTTCTCCATTGCTTAACCCAAGGGTATAAGAACGCAGATTGGATGCATTTAATATTCGAAATCTATATTTGCGGGGTTCAACCTCCAGGTAAGGCCAAAGCTTTCCATTGACCACTACAGTGTTTCCGAAGAATGCAGCCGGTGTCGATGGAATCGGATTGTCAATGGGAGGTGTTGTATTATCCGGATAGAATAAGGAACCATCCTTATTAAAGGTTTTATCCTGAATCATGATTGGAATTTCGTACTCATTTTTCGGCAAGTTAAGCCTCTCTTCTAAGAAATCCCTTATCAGATAGAACCCTGCCAATCCGGAATAGACATTTAATCTTGTAATTCCCAATGCATGGTCATGATACCATAGGGTTGCTCCTGCCTGATGATTCGTATATTCATAAATCTCTCTTTCATATTTCTGCCCGACAAATTCATTGTCTCTTGAAAACCATGCTTCCGGATGCCCGTCACTATCTGCATCTACATTCGCACCATGAAGATGGATTACCGTCCTGACATCCGGTGTATCCATTGTTCCATGAAGTGTATGGTCGATCGGAAGAATGTGTTTCTTCGGCAATTGATTTTCCCATTTTACTTTAATAGCAACATCCTTAGGAACCTCGATCGTAGGTCCGGGATAGGTTCCGTTATATCCGAAAATGGTTGTCAACGGAAAATACTTATGAAATCGATGCTTTGCTTCCCGCATCGTTATTTTATAAAACAGCTCTCTGCTTTTTGAAGAATCGTATGGCCTCATTGGTCTTGCTATCTTAGGAATCGGTAAAGGATCTACAAATTTAGGAATCGTCTCCGGATCGGTTGGGTCCAGTATTTCATATTCTTCTCTTCTATCCCATCCTACTGTTTCTTCATACATTTCCGAATCTTTGAAGTCATCTTCAACGTCAAGATCATCTCGTTTCTCAGAAGTTTCTGAATCATCAAAAGCTTCTGTTTCTTCTAAAACTTCTGAATCTTCGGAAGCTTCTGAATCTACTGAATCTTTACAAGTTTTAGTATCTTCCTCCGCTTCGATATCTTTACAAGTTTTAGTATCTTCCTCCACTTCGGTATCTTTACACACCTCTTCATAAGATTTGGTATCCTCATGATCTTCGGTATCTATGCAGATTTCCGGATTATTATGATCTTCGATAACTGTACAGTTTTCATTATCCTTATAATCTTTCGTGCTGTTGCAGGTTTCTGTATCCTCATGATCTTCGATATCTATGCAGACTTCCGAATTATTATGATCTTCGATAACTGTACAGTTTTCATTATCCTTATAATCTTCCGTGTCGTTGCACGTTTCCGGATCCTCATGATCTTCGGTATTCCCATAAGTTCCTCTTACAATAGTAACTTTTCCATCCATCGTAATTTTTTTCTCTTCACAGGCTTCTCGATCCATCGAAGATTCCTTCTCTTCACATACTTCCCGATTGATAGGAACTTTCTTGTCTTCGTAAGTTTCCCGGTCCAAAAAAAAATTTATATTATCAAAAGCTTCTGCACCTTCAGAAGTTTCTATTTCTACTGAAATTCCTGAATCTCCGGAGGTTTCTACGTCTACGATGATATTCGGATTTTTACAAGCTTCAGTTTTTTCATAGCTTTCGGTATCTTTATGGGCTTTTGGTTCATCTGTATCTTCCGGTTTGTTGTTTTCGATTGGATCTATATATTCTGCGAGTTCATGCGGACTTCGTCTCACAAAACTTACCATCTTATACCTCCCTTTAGAATAAATGGTCTTTCTAAGATATAATATGTTACTTGCTTTATTATGTGTCTAACCGTGGAGATACATAAAGTAATTTGTCAAAACTGTAACAAGCCAAAATCATAGATAATTTCAAGGAAAAAACAGCCCCCATAAAAGAACCGTTTTTTTAACAGTCCATTTTATAGGGGCTCTTTTCCGCAAAATCTTACGGCAATACATTTCCTGCCGCACGATAAATCTCATACCATTCTTCTCTTGTGATCGTAAGATCAGCTGCCTTACAGCAATCCTTCATTCGATTTATGTTCATCGTTCCAATAATCGGCTGCATATGTGCAGGATGCCGCAAGATCCAGGCTATGGCAATCGTAGTATTCGTAACACCGTATTTATCTGCGATACGGTCAATTACCTGATTTAATTCTGGAAACTTACTATTCCCCAGGAAAACGCCTTCAAAGAAACCATACTGGAATGGGGACCATGGCTGGATGGTAATATCATTTAATCTGCAATAGTCTAATACACTGCCATCCCGGTTGATTGCAGCATCATTTTGCATATTAACATTAATACCTGCGGAAACCATGGTTGCATTGGTAATACTAAACTGCAACTGGTTTGCAATAATATCCTGGTTTAAGGATTTCTGTAATAATTGAATCTGCATCGAATTCTGGTTGGAAACCCCAAAATGCCGTACTTTTCCGGAGTTCTCCAGCTGATCAAAGGCTTCGGCAACTTCCTCCGGCTCAACCAGGGCATCCGGACGATGCAGTAACAGAACATCCAGATAATCCGTCTTTAACCGTTGTAATATACCATCTACCGATGCTAAAATATGCTCCTTAGAAAAATCAAAACGGTTTCCGGGCACGATTCCACATTTTGACTGTATCATAATCTTCTCTCTTATTGTGGAATTCATACCAATGGCATCTGAAAAGATTTTTTCGCAGTTACCACCGTCATAGATATCGGCGTGGTCAAAGAAATTTGCTCCTTCCTCAAGAGCCGCATGAACATATCTTTCTGCCTCCTGCTTCGTTAACGAATTCATCCTCATACATCCAATAGCAATTACAGGAACCTCCAGATTGCTCTTACCTAATTTCATCGTTCTCATATAGGGTACCATCCTCTCTTATTAATATAAAATATTTTTTTGCACATAGGTTGTTACTATTACTTATCAATGCATTAATTGAGCAAATCTTAAGCTAAAATTTACTTCATAGTTACCTTATTCATTATCTCGGAATTGACGATCATCAATACCAGCAGAGCCAGTAAAAAGAACGGATACCATAGTAAACTAATGTTATCTGCAATCACTCCAAACAACGGCGGCATGAAGGTTGCTCCAATATAGGCAAATGCCATCTGAAATCCGATAAAGGACTGCGATAATGCTTTTCCAAATCTTGTCGGTGTCTCTTGTATGATCGAAGGATAAATTGGAGCGCATCCAAGACCAATTATCATAAATCCAGCAGCTAAAGTAAGATTGCCAAAGGGTAATAAAATTATGGCTATCCCAAGTAAAATTCCTATCTGTCCAAAACGAATCATCGTTTTATTATTAAATTTCATCGTTAAAAAACCGGATAGGAATCTGCCCCCGGTAATACCGAGATAGAATAAAGATACCATCTTTGCAGCTACTTCCACCGATATTCCTTTGGTTACAAATAAATAGCTGCTTCCCCACAATCCGGTCGTTGATTCAACTGCACAATAGCAGAAAAAGGTGGTTAAAGCAGACTTTGCACCGGGAATCTGAATCAATTCAATGAATTTATGCGGCTCACGGTCCGGGTCTTCTGTCTCATTATTTGCCGCGGCAGCTCTCTTCCAGAAAGGCAGTGTAACAAAAAGAACAATAGCAAGTATAATCTGTATTCCGCCGATAACCAGATATCCGTAGCTCCAACCTCCCGGTTCCTTAAGAAAAGAGGAAATAATGATAGGTCCTATGGCTGCCCCAACACCCCAGAAGCAATGCAGCCAGCTCATATGTTTTGCCTTGTAATGTAAAGCAACGAAGTTATTCAACGCTGCGTCAACCGACCCGGCACCAAGTCCCAGCGGAATTGCGAGGACGCAAAACCACCCGAAGTTCCTGGAATATCCAAACCCTAGCAAAGCTAATGCTGTCATTAAGACACTGACCGCAGTAACAAGTCCGGTGCCAAATCTGCGTATTATCCTCTCGCTATGAAAGCTGGATATTATCGTTCCGCCTGATATAATCATTGTTACAATTCCCGCATAAGACAGCGGAACACCAAGGTCTGCATTAATTGCAGGCCAGGCGGACCCCAGCAGGGAATCCGGCAGTCCGAGACTGATAAATGATATGTAAATTATAATTAATAATGTCACCATGCAGTATTCCATCCTTTATATGTATTATGTCAATCAAACAGTAAAGCAGGTGAATAATAGCATATCATGTAAGTTGTGTCAATGCAGTAAAGAATTGTTTGAATGTTCTATCTTATATTCATGACCAGACTGTCATAGATCATATCTTACCTATCATAATACTTGCTTCAGCTTTAATGCATATATCGAATCGAATATTCATTTCACTGCGATACATCCACATAATAAGGTACAATAATATAATTACCGGCATGGATCGTATCAGAGGTCAAACCGTTGCTCGTCTTAATTTCATCTATATAATCACCGATATCATTATATTCCTCAGAAATATAAGATTTGGCAATACTCCATAAGGTATCCCCTTTCTTAATCTGTACACTGGTTATCATCTTCGTCCGATTCGTATTTCTTTCTGCTGTAACAGTCTTCGTGACAAAAACGATTGAGAATAAAACCAACACAAGCAAAAACAGCAAGCTAAAAAAGAAGAACTTTCTTCTCAGTAATAATTCCTTTCGCTTACTTATATTTCTATGATGCATTGCTCCATACATAACATAACACCTCACAGTTTTCTCTTTCGTATCATTGATATTAAAGAAGTCTGTTATGCGCCGTTCCATCCGAACATATGATACGAACATTTGTTTCTTTATTGTCATTATATCGAACATACATTTGTTTGTCAATAGTTTTTTCGAACATATATTTTGTTTTGCAAACATTTTTTCGATTTTCAGAACATTAGTTTTGCACTTTTCATCCATTTATGTTATACTGTTGAATATAATCAATTTAATTCATAACGAATAACAATTTACCCGATAGAAAAATGATAAAATAAGAATTGGAGGCTGATACTTATGGGATATGGCAAGATAAGTAATAAGCAAAAGGAAATTTTAGAATATGTAAAATCTCAGATTATTAACAAAGGCTATCCGCCGGCTGTTCGTGAGATATGTGAAGCTGTTAATTTAAAGTCAACCTCTTCTGTGCACTCTCATTTGGAAACCTTAGAGAAGAATGGCTATATTCGCCGCGACCCGTCCAAGCCGCGTGCGATTGAGATTATTGACGATGAATTTAATTTGACCAGGCGGGAGCTTGTGAATGTACCGGTTGTTGGTACAATCACCGCTGGTCAGCCGATTTTAGCAGTAGAGAATATCGAAGCTTACTTTCCTATTCCTTCCGAATTTATGCCGAACGAAGAAACCTTTATGCTGAAGGTAAAAGGAGAAAGTATGATCAATGCAGGCATTTTCGACGGCGACAAAATCTTAGTTCAAAAGCAATCCGTTGCAAAGAATGGCGATATTGTTGTAGCCCTGATTGAAGATGAGGTAACGGTCAAGACTTTCTATAAGGAGAGCGGTTATTATCGGCTGCAGCCGGAAAATGACACCATGGAGCCGATCATTGTTCCCGAGCTTTCTATCTTAGGGAAAGTAATCGGTTTATTCCGTATGTTTCAATAAGTGAC
>DOWG01000035.1:0-1842 GCA_003519685.1 Lachnospiraceae bacterium | reverse complement strand
GGGATTGTTTTTCCATCTCTCCAGATACGTTCCAGATTGTAAAACAGGCGGTCTTCCTTGGAAAACACATGTACAACGATATCGCCATAATCCATTAAAATCCAGCTGGCACTGCGTACACCTTCTATCCTTTGCGGTTCATAGCCATGCTTTGACAGGGTTTCCTTGACATTGTCGACCAGCGCATCTACCTGGGAAGCATTGGTACCATTGGCAATAATGAAGTAATCTGCAAGAATAGAGATTTCTTTAATCTCAATTACCTGTATATCCTCTCCCTTTTTCTCTTCCAACGCTTGATATGCCAGCTTTGTCATAACTTTTGAATTATCCATAGCTTTCCTCATTTCTACGCGGCTTTTTTGAATCAAGGAGTTTGTGGATACCGCGCAGACACAAACTCTGTAAGACGGATTAGATTATTAAATAATATTTTTATAATATGCATAGGTCTCATTTGTCCGTGTATCAATAAAAGCGCCAATGCTCTTTAAGTAATCAAGGGTATTTTCCAAAATCAGATAGACCGCAAGATCCAGATAGTCATAAGCAGCCTTGCGAATTTCCTCAATTCTTGGTAACGGCTTTCGATTCGGTTCAATATAGTCCGCGGTAAATACAATCTTCTCAAGTAAGGACATTCCCTGTCTGCCGGTTGTATGGTAAGTAATCGCATTTAAAATATCGTCATCTTCTACACCATATTTATCCTTTGCATAAGCCGCTCCTACCTTGGCATGAAGAAGATAGACACTTTTTCTTTCTCCCTCCGAGATCGGCAGACTATATTTCATACATTCGCTAAGAAGCTCTTCATCGCTCAGAGACTTTGCACAGTCATGGAGAATTCCTGCAATCGCGGCCTTCCTTGGATTGCATCCATGAATGACTGCCAAATCGACGGATACCTCTTCTACGCCAAGGACATGCTGATACCTGGTTTCCTTTAATACCATTTTCATGCTTTTTCTTAGCTGTTCCAATTTCATTTGCTTACTCCTTTGTAACCTCTGAATATAAATGATGCTCATTAATGTATGTCATAACGTCCTTAGGTACATAGTACCTTATGCTTTTCCGGCTGGCAATCCTTTCCCGAATCATTTCTGAAGAAATCTGAATGGTCGGCATATCCAGTATCCGTATCTTTGCCTCCGGGAAAATGGTTGTCAGATACGCTAAGTGCCTCATCATTTTTGCTTTTTCCACCTGATCCCGCCCAAATACCAGCATCGTACATAAATTTAATATGAGCTTTGGATTTTTCCAATCCTGCAATGCAAAAAAGGAATCCGCGCCAACAATGAAATAAAATTTGTTATCCGGCTGCTCCCTATTCAGTATCGTAAGCGTATCTGCCGTATAAGTGGTTCCTTCCCGCTCAAATTCTAACGTCGATAAGGAAAAATGAGGATTATCCCGAATTGCAAGGTGAACCATAGCTTTCCGGTGCTCCCTGGAGACAATTTCATGGCTATCCTTATGCGGCGGATGATTGGAAGGCATAAACAGGATTTCATCAAGCCCCATCTGCTCATATGCATTCTCCGCTAAAAACAAATGGCCATTATGGATCGGATTAAAGGTTCCTCCCATAATTCCTATTTTTTTCATATCCCTATCGTCCTCCTGCATATACTCGAATCATTTGTGTAATTGATTTAAGTGTCACAAATCACAAAAAAACCATGAACATGAATAAGATCGCATATATATTCATATTAAAATCTTAAAATGACTTATGCCACTTAAAACTAAAACATGCTACAAGCCAATAGCAAAGAGTTTACTGCGGAATGATGTTACTGTTCACACCCTAGGTAAAGTCTATCCTATGATTTC
>DOWG01000282.1:555-2613 GCA_003519685.1 Lachnospiraceae bacterium | reverse complement strand
TATATTTAGAAAAGACGCTGAAAAGCCGGATAAGAAAGATAAAAAAGATAAGAAAGAATTGGAAAATTCAGCAGATCTATCTAAAAAAAATACTGGAAAACCAGAGGATAAAATGAAGAAATTCCCAGGGAAGCCAGAGAAACAACCAACGGTGAATTCCCAGAAGACTTCTAAAAAAACGGCTGAGAAATCAATAAATACTCCGGGAAAAACATCGAAGGATTCCAGGAATGGCTCTAAAAATCCATCTGATAAAAATAAAAAAGCTCCGGGAAAATCAACGGATATATCTCCGGATAGAAATAAGGAAAAACCGGAGAAACGACAATAATGCTCAAAAAGTAGTGGATACAAGGCGAAAGCTTTTTTAGAAGCAGGATAAATATAGCGCCGATAAAAATAGGCAACAGGATAAAACTGATAAAATAGATAAGTCGTAATCCAACAAACACAGGATACGCTGGAAGCGCTGACAATACCAAGCAAAGTATTAAGTAAATGCAAGGATGGCAAAGTCACATTCCAAAAACCAATCATATTGCTAACATCTAAATTTTTGATATATTATCCAGTCCAACAAAATTGGATAATCCCCCACACTACAAAAACAACCGTGATGATCCATTCTCACGGTTGTTTTTGGTTATTGCATTTTTAATTTCTTGCCCGAGCATAAATCATTGATTTCCGTCCAATAAATAGCTTTCAAACCGGCGGATATCTTCGGTTTTTCCTACCACTACGATAACATCATCTTCCTTTAATTTTAACTCGGGGGTAATGTTGATCGTCGCTAATTCATTTGTTTCGATTGCAATAATGTTCAATTTAAATTTCTTACGCAGATTTACCTGCTGAACGGTCTCTCCCGCAATCTTGGAGGTGAGTTTTAGTTCCGTAATGGAGATGTCATTATTCAGTACGATATAGTCCATGACTCTGGAAGCAACCAAACGCTTTGCCAACCGTATTGCCATATCATGCTCCGGATAAATCACTTCTGCACCGATCTTCTCCAGAACCTGCCCCTGTTCCTGACTGATCGCTTTGGCAATGACTCTGGGAACCCCCATATTGATGACATTGAGTGTCGTTAAGATGCTGACATCAATTTTCTCTCCAATACATACAATTACGGTTCCACAATTTTGAATACCTGCCTCCTCCAAGCTCTCCCTGGTCAGATCTCCAACAACAAAAGCATTATCCGTAAAATTCCGGATTTGTTTTATTTTACTTTCATTGCTGTCAAGAACCATGATTTCCTTTCCGGATTCAGCAAGGGAAGATGCCAGAGCAGTACCAAAGCGCCCAAGTCCTATAATACCAAATTCAATTGCCGGTTTACGCTTCAACATATAACATTCCTCCATCTGATTATTTTATAGCTTACTATCCTTCGTCTTCTTTTCCTATATATAGTTTAACCTTATCAATACGTTTGTGTTTTACACTTTCCAGCTTAAATACTAAATTATCTATCTCTATGGTACGATCATCCTTTTCCTGCGGGATTGATCCGAGATGATCAATTAGGAAACCGGAGATCGTATCATAATTTTCGGAGGATAGATTTAAATCCAATCTATTATTTAATTCATCAATGCTGACCAATCCATCAATGATATATGTTAAATCGTCAATTTTCCTAATCTTACAGGAAACCGGATCATATTCGTCCTCAATGTCTCCCATAACCTCTTCTACCAAGTCTTCCATCGTAACAATTCCGGAAAATCCACCATACTCATCAATCAATACCGCAATTTGCTTTTTCGACTGCTGTAATTCACGGAACAAATCATTAATGATCTTGCTCTCGGGAACCAGGTATGGCTTTCTTAAGATTGATCGGATATCTACATGATCCAGACCCCGTTTTACCGTTTCTTTAAAGAAATCTTTGATAAACAATATCCCGATAATATTATCGATATCCTCTTCATATACGGGGATTCGGGTGAATTTCGCATGCATGAGGGCATCCAGATATTCTTCTCTTGGCTCCGCAATATCAATTGCAAATACGTTAATTCTTGGTGTCATGATTTCTTTTGC
>DOWG01000282.1:0-375 GCA_003519685.1 Lachnospiraceae bacterium | reverse complement strand
GGTACCAGTTCACCAAACACCAGCGTAAAATAGGACAAAATTAAGGTTACCGAAATTAATGAAATCTGCTTTCCATAGGGAATGTTATGAGTGTTCAGCCATACCCCCAAAGGTTCGGAAAGTCCGGCCGCTGCAGAAGCACTAGAAAAGAACCCGGCTAAAGTTATCGCAACCTGAATTGTCGACAAGAATTTTGTTGGCTCCTCTAAAAAGTTTTGCACAAGGACCGCGCTCGTTTTCCCTTCCTCCGCGAGTCTTTTGATTTTACTTTTATTTACAGAAACCATAGCCATTTCTGCACAGGCAAAAAATGCGTTTACCAAAGTCAGTAACACCAGTATAGTAATTTGCAAAAAAATACTATAGGCGTCAGGG
>DOWG01000193.1 GCA_003519685.1 Lachnospiraceae bacterium | reverse complement strand
GCCATACCAAGAAGGGAAACATGAAGTCCGGAGATGGATAGAATATGGGAAATGCCGTTCTGCTGATATAAGGTATCGATCTCTTCATTCAGGTAACAGCTCTCCCCGAGAAGCATCGCAATGATTGCACCGGCTTCCTTCTCTGACAGAAGGACCTCATAGACACGAATTAGTTTTTGTTTGATTTGATATAAGAAATCACGGAAAATGGAATAGTCATAATTTGTAATATAGATTTGATCTGCTTTTACCTTGTAATTTACATTTTGTACCTGGTAATATAATTTTTCGTTGAATTGGCCCGGATTTGTTGCCTCAGAAAATTTTACGATATCTCCATAGACGGTAATCTCATTACCGATTCGATAATTTGCTTTATCCGAGCAGGAGATCATGATGTTTTCACAAAGATAGGGCTTCCGCTCCGGAAGATATACGGTATTGTTTGTTGTATAGACTACTCTGCCCCACTGCTTTTGAACAATTTTAGTTATGGTACCGGTCAGTTTACACGTAGCCTGCTGCTCAAATACCCGGCTTAACTCCGGTTCCTCCATCCGTCCCGCCATAGTCAAAAAGCCAAGCAATAGGAAAACGGGAAGAAACCATAGAAAGCTATCATAGCGGTTAACCAGCTTCTTCGGCAGCTTAAAAAAGAGCAGATAGATAAAGAAAAATGCTGCTGCCATGAATAAGATAACGGCTGCACTCCTGCAATGGTACCACGCCAGCAGCATGCCTGTGACATATCCTCCCAGCACCCAGACCAGCGGTCGTTTAATCAAATCACAACCCCCTTCTATTTGGTACTCTTAATTAAGGATAGATTTCGTTCAAAGTAGCCATCAAAGGCAAAGCCCTCCCGATAGGTTGGCACAACTTCGCCATTGATTAAGAACTGTACTTTACTGATATTGCGCTTTGGTAATTCCATCAGACTGTTTACAACGGAATAGATTGCGGTTTCATTTGTAATCTCCGGGATCTTCTCCAAAAATTTCTCATTAAAATCAACATAGCAGATGCCTTCCTTCGTTGTCACATTCAAAAGTGTAGTACCTTCCGGAATTGTAGGATACATGCCGATTTCCGTAGGTCCGTTGATCAGCTGCTTGATTACCAATTCTTCAATCGATCCTGTTCCGTTATAATTGATATTTGCCGTAGATTCAATCAGGCCGTCACCTTTTTTGTTCGCAAAATACAGAGATACCGGATAATTTGTCTCAGATTCAATGCTGTCAATAAAATCATCCGCTGTCATTAGACCAACCACTGCTCCGTTTGAATCAATCAGAGGCTGATCATTCACATAGAACTCAATATATTCCACTTCTTTAATCTGACAAAGCGTCTTTACAATCGTAGCCCTGCATAGCACTTCCTGGATTCCGGTTAATGCGCTGTAGTTTGAATCAAAATGAATCGTCAAGCGGCCATCCTCACTATAGCTGGTCTTCTTAACTGTAACATTCTCAGGTAATGCATTTTTATAAAGCGCGGTTTTCGGAGGCTGCCGCAGCATCGAAAGCAATTCCTCTACCTGCTGCTTCGTTGTATCGGATGTCATTGAATAGTTTTCACTGACAATTTCTGAGGTTTTGGAATCGATATAATATATTTTTGTCTCTCCGCTCTGATCCACTTGCTCCGGATTCTTCGTGTCGGAGCATCCGGTAAGCAGTACCATGATTAGCATTAATAATTGCAATGCCATCGTTTTCTTCATAATTCACCACATTTCTGCGCTTCCTTTTGCGCAATTTCCTAAAGAATCATTGATTTGAGTGTCATAAATCACATAAAAACCATGAACATGAATAGGATCTTATATATATTCTTATCAAAATCTTAAAATGACTTATGACACTCAAATCACCCTTTTCATTAAGAAATATAATTTAATGGAATTCTCACATTAAAGGTAGTCCCTTCGCCCTCTTTACTATATACGCGAATTGCTCCCCGATGCATCTGTATCACATTTTTTGTGATTGCCAGTCCAAGTCCGGTTCCTCCGGATTCACGGGATCTTGCTTTGTCTACACGATAGAACCTTTCGAAGATAAAGTCCTGTGCATCCTCCGGTATCCCGATACCGGAATCCGCTACCTTAACAAAGAAATATTTATGATCCGCATTTAAGGAAACCCGTACCCAGCCGTCATCGACATTGTATTTGATTGCATTTTCAATCAGATTGCTAATCGCAAGAGAAAGCTTTACCTCGTCCACTTCCGCAAGGACCGGCCGGAAGCTCTCATAGATCAGCTCGATATTCCTCTTCTTCGCGATCGGACTGAGCCGTTTGAGAATCTGCTCCAGCAGCTCATTAATATTGATGCTTACGATATTCATATCGCCGGCTTTTTTATCCAGCTTAACAAGGGAAAGAAGATCCGTAATGATCTTGTTCTCCCTTTCAATTTCCTCTGTAATATCCGTTAAGAATTCCCGGTACAGCTCTACTGGAGCGTCTTCCTGCATCAGCAGAGAATCTGCCAGAACCTTGATCGAGGTAATCGGAGTTTTCAGCTCATGCGACACATTCGATACAAATTCCTGCCGGGAGCTTTCCAGTTTATTCATTTTAGAGATCATATGGTTAAATGAATCCGAAATTTTCTCGATCTCATTGTACCCCTTAATCGAAAAACCTTCCTCCAGATAGCCTTCGCTAAACCGGTTGATTGAGTTCACGACATTGGTCAACGGCTTCGTTAGTTTTCCCGAAATATAGATTGCAAAAACAACGATAAGAATTACCAAGGTCATTGAAAATAGCACCGCCCGCTGTTCTAAAGTATTACGAATTTCATAGATATCCTTCGAGGAAAAATTCATGACAATAACACCCTTGATCTCCTTACTCTCATCCATAATCGGATAGGTTAATCGCAGGCTTTGATTTTTTCGATCTCGAATTCTGCTGTTTGTACCGTCAAAGCTCTGAATGACCCCCTTCGATACAAGATACCTTCCGTCCTCCAAGGAATACGTATCCTTGACTATGTTCAAATTATTGTTGACGATAAGAATCCTGCCTTCATACAGATCTGCAATTCTTGCAATCTCTGTATCAATTTCAGGAATCTGCCCGGTCGTTAGATAACCCGTGGGAAGAAGCAGGCTGGACAGCGCCTTCCCCTGATTCTCCAGTTCCATGATGCGGTTATCAATTGCCTTTTCTTCATAGGTATTTAGAAACGCTCTGGTAAAAAAGACAAGCGGCACTACCCCCACAAAGATAGAGATAAACAGCACGTACATCCGCATGCTGTTTAATACACGTAATTTATTCTTGATCTTGGAAAAAATAGCCAACACCCCATTTTGTATGTATATATTTTGGTTCACTCGGATTGCTCTCTATTTTTTCACGCAGTCTTCGAATGTGTACATCCACCGTCCGTACATCACCGGGATAATCATATCCCCAGACAATATTTAGTAGATTCTCACGGCTGTAAACCTTATTGGGATTATTAATTAAAAGCTCCAGTAAGTCAAATTCTTTGGCGGTAAGATTAACTTCCTTCCCGTCGATATAAACCCGCCGGTTGTCGCTGTCAATCTTCATTGTGCCAAAGGTAATCGTTCTAGCGGCTTCGTTCGCTGCCTGATTCTTCCTTGTCCGTCGAATAATTGCTTTTATTCTTGCTTTCACCTCAAGAATATTAAATGGCTTCGTGATATAATCATCCGCTCCATATTCCAAGCCAAGAATTTTATCCATATCATCTCCCTTAGCCGTTAACATAATGATCGGCATGGAGGAGAATTCCCTAATTTGCTGACAGACTTCAAAACCGGTAAGCTTCGGAAGCATAACATCGAGCAAAACAACATCATATTCCTTCTTCTTTGCCGCCTCAAGAGCTTCTTCCCCGTCATAGGCACAATCTACTTCCATACCATCCTGTTCCAGGCTAAACCGAATCCCTTTTACAATTAACTTTTCATCATCAACTACAAGTACTCTCTTTGCCATGCTTTCACCTCATCATCTTATTCTTGCCTACTTTTATATATTAAAACATCAAATCATTT
>DOWG01000169.1:496-2882 GCA_003519685.1 Lachnospiraceae bacterium | reverse complement strand
CAAATGAATATATATAAGGTCCTATTCCTATCAAAACCTTAAAATGACTTATGACATTCCTATCAACTATTTCATTACGATATTCACGATCTTGCCCGGTACGTAGATTTCTTTCACAATATTTCCGGTCAATTTATCCGCCATTGCCTCTTTTGCTGCTGTAAGAACCGCATCTTTCGCTGCCTCTGTGGCGATCATCATCGTCCCCTTTGTCTTGCCGTTAATCTGAAGTGCGATTTCGATCTCATCATCCTTCATCTTCTCTTCGTCATAGCCGGGCCAGGTATTCTCAAATACGGAGGTTCCATGCCCCAGCTGCTGCCATAGCTCTTCGCTTAAATGAGGAACAAAGGGAGCCAGCAGGATCACTGCAGTCTCTAAGGTCTCCTGATCGATGCCACCTTGCTTTTGCGCAAGGCTGATCATTTTATTATTGTATTCCATGAAACCGCTGATTACCGTATTTAAGCTGAAGGATTCGATACGGTTCGTGATGTCATAAACCATACGGTTACGCAGCTTAACAGTTTCTTTAGTTTCCTTCGTTTTGTCATCCTTATTCTCCATGACCAGATTATAGAAACGATTGATGAAACGGTAAACACCATCGATTCCTCTGTCATCCCATTCGGAATCCAGTTCCGGAGGCCCGACGAACAATTCATACATTCTTAACGCATCGCAGCCATAATCATGCACCAGCTCATCCGGAGAAACTACATTTCCCTTGGATTTACTCATCTTCGTACCGTCTTTGACGATCATACCCTGGTTAAACAGCTTTGTAAATGGTTCATCAAAGTCGATCACGCCAATATCATGAAGGAACTTGGTATAGAATCTGGAGTAAAGCAGGTGAAGCACCGCATGCTCCACACCGCCGATATACATATCCACCGGAAGATACTTATCTGCCTTTTCCTTCGATACCAGCTCCTTGTCATTCTTATTATCAACATAACGCAGGAAATACCAGGAGGAGCCTGCCCACTGCGGCATCGTATTGGTCTCTCTCTTCGCCGGAGCCCCGCACTTCGGACAGGTGGTATTCACCCATTCATGGATNNTCCTCTTCCGGAACCGGAACCGCACCGCAATGCTCGCAGTGAACAATCGGAATCGGTTCTCCCCAGTAGCGCTGTCTGGAGAATACCCAGTCTCTTAATTTATAATTGACGGTCTTCTTGCCAATTCCCTGCTTCTCCAGTATTGCCGGCGCTTCCTGCTTCGCCTTTTCGGAATCCATGCCGGACCATGCACCGGAGTTAAGCATGATTCCCGGCTCGGTATAAGGTTCCGTAAGGTTTGGATTCTCCTTGCCATCCTTCGATATTACCTGAACAATCGGGATGTCAAACTTGGTTGCAAATGCAAAGTCCCTGTCATCATGCGCAGGTACGCACATGATCGCACCAGTTCCGTAATCCGCAAGTACATAGTCGGATAACCAGATCGGGACCAGTTTCTGATTTAACGGATTAATCGCATAGCTTCCGGTAAATACGCCGGTCTTTTCCTTGTCCTGCAGACGATCTACAGAAGATTTCATAGAAGTCTTATTAATATAATCCTCCACGGCCTTCTGCTGCTCCTTCGTAGCCAATTCTTTCGCCAGCTTATGCTCCGGAGCCAGCACCATAAAGGTGGCGCCGTACAGGGTATCCGGTCTTGTCGTATAAACCTTGATGGTTTTCTCGCTGCCATCAACAGCAAAATCAATCTCTGCACCATAGCTGCGGCCAATCCAGTCGGACTGCATCTTCTTGACCTTCTCCGGCCATTCCAGCTTATCCAGATCCTCTAAGAGGCGGTCAGCATATTTTGTTATTCTTAACATCCACTGCTTCAAATTCTTCTTCGTTACCGTGGAACCGCAGCGCTCACAGCTGCCATTGACAACCTCTTCATTTGCAAGACCGGTTTTACAGGAAGGGCACCAGTTAATCGGCATTTCCTTTTCGTAAGCGAGGCCGGCCTTAAACATCTTCACAAAGATCCACTGCGTCCATTTATAGAAATCCGGATCCGTCGTATTGACCTCCATATCCCAATCATAGATTGCAGCGATCTCTTTGATCTGCTTCTTGATATTGGCAACATTCTCTGCGGTCGACTTGCTCGGATGAACTCCCATCTTAATCGCATAATTCTCTGCAGGAAGACCGAAGGCATCCCATCCCATCGGATGGATGATATAGTACCCCTGCATCATCTTATATCTGCTCCATACATCACTGATTACATAACCTCTCCAATGTCCTACGTGCAATCCGCTTCCGGAAGGATATGGAAACATATCGAGGCAGTAATACTTCGGTTTCTTACCGTCATTTACATTCACCGGGTGGGCTTCCCAGTGCTTTCTCCATTTCTTCTCTACTTCCCT
>DOWG01000169.1:0-462 GCA_003519685.1 Lachnospiraceae bacterium | reverse complement strand
AATTTCCTATACGATAAAAAACCTTCCGCCGTAATTCCTATCCAAATCGGTTTAGCAAACTAAACACTTGATAGAAAAGAGGCGAAAGGACGATCTGCTTCCGTGGTACCACTCTCATTCATAATGATTCCTGCTTCAATGCAATATCATTATACACTCAATTTCGATAACGGGAATTCCGCCCTAACCTACTATGGTTCAGAAAGGGAGCTCAAAGGCGAGTTCAGAGCCTGTTGCTGCTGTCTTCCACCACCGACAGCTCTCTATAAGCACATTTTCTCTTACTACTCCTTATCCATGCTTTTCACATATTCATTCATCCCATAAAAGCTGAACGAATAAATTTATTTCTAGCTATTCTATTAATATAAGCATAGGATTCCTTTTTGTCAAGGTCTTTCCGGACACTTCCTGTAAAACCTCGATAAACCTCAATAAATGGTTACTGTTCACACCTGGGCA
>DOWG01000243.1:2861-3010 GCA_003519685.1 Lachnospiraceae bacterium | reverse complement strand
ACAGGTTTAGCAGTAATTTCATCTGCAGATTATAGTTCGAAAGATGCGGGGGATGCAGACGGACTGGCACAGGTTGATTCCACTGCTGTAGCAGTTCTTGTTGACGCAAAGGGTGTTATCAAAAATTGTGCAATCGATGTAGTACAGAC
>DOWG01000243.1:0-2739 GCA_003519685.1 Lachnospiraceae bacterium | reverse complement strand
TTTAGAAGACGGCTATGCTGCAGAGGAAGACTTAAAGAGCTCTGTAACTATGGAAATTGGGAGCATGATCGATGCGATTGAAAAAGCTGTTAACAACGCACAAGATTTAGGTGCTCATGCAGATGATAAGCTTGGTTTAGGTATTATCGGCGGAATTGGTCAATTTAGTGCAAATGCATCCGCTGATAAAGATGGTGTAGCACAGGCTGAGTCACATTATGGTGTTGTTACCTTAGATAAAGGTGGTAAAATCACCAGCAGTATCATTGATGCATCTCAGTCGAGTGTAACATTCTCTGCCGAAGGTATTATTACCTCTGATTTATCAGGCGCTGATTTTAAAACAAAGGTAGAATTAGGCGATGCTTATGATATGAAGAAAGCATCCTCCATCGGTAAAGAGTGGTATGAGCAGGCAAAGGCATTTTCTGATTACATTAAAGGCAAGACCGTTGCTGATGTAAAGGGTATTGCTTTAGATGACTCCAGCAAGCCAACAAGCGATGATCTTAAGAGTTCCGTAACTGTATCAATCGGTGAATTCTTAACTGCAATCGACAAAGCCGGCGCAGCTGCAAAATAAAGAATAAATAGAACGCATTATATTGCATTAATCAGGGGCTGTTGCAAAATTATTTTTGCATCGGCCCCTTTCTTACTTCCCAGCGGCACCACGGACATTAAATACAGGAGTTGATAAAGAATGAAAAGACGAATGCTTATATTTATTACAATCCTTACCATGCTGAGTGTGACTTCCTGCGGCCTGCATAAGCCAAAGAAATACCAGGCAAGCTTTCTCGTCCTGTTTAATACCGTAACAGAAATTGTAGCGTATTCGGACAGTGAAGAGGAATTCAAAGAATTTTCCCAGCTGATCTACGATAATCTGAAAGAGTACCATGAATTATATGATAAATATGACCTCTATGAAGGTGTTAATAATATTAAGACGATTAACGATAATGCCGGAATAGCTCCTGTAAAGGTGGATCAACGAATCATTGATCTGCTGCTGTTTTCAAAGGAAATGTATCAGCTTACGGATGGTACCGTGAATATTGCACTCGGACCCGTATTAGAGATCTGGCATGATTACCGTACCGCCGGAATTGATGATCCCGCGAATGCAACGCTTCCTCCGATGGAGGATTTAATCGGGGCAAATGCTTATACGGACATTGATAAGCTCATAATTGATGAAGAGAACTCCAGCGTCTATTTACCGGAGGAACATATGAGCCTTGATGTCGGTGCAATCGCAAAGGGCTATGCAACGGAACAGGTTGCCCGTATAGCAATGGAACATGGATATTCCGACTTTCTTCTTAGTGTCGGCGGGAATACCCGCGCAGTCGGTACGAAAGGCAAGGATAAAGAGCTTTGGAGTGTCGGTATTCAAAATCCTGATAAAACCTCTGAGAAGACAAGCATCCATACGATGGCATTAACCGATATGTCTCTGGTGGCGAGCGGTAATTATGAACGCTACTATACCGTGAACGGTAAAATCTATCACCATATCATTGATCCGGAAACCCTAATGCCTTCCGAATACTTTACCGCAGTGTCCATACTTTGCGAGGATTCCGGTAGGGCGGATGCCTTATCGACGGCGATCTATAATATGCCCTATGAAAAGGGAAAGGCTTTTATTGAAAGCCTTCCTGATACGGAAGCCATGTGGATCTTACCGGATGGGGAAATCCGATACAGCAGCCACTTTAAGGACTATATCAAAGAGAAATAATATTTTATCGTATAGGGCGCAATTTCCTATACGATAAAAAACAAGAGGATAACGAAAAGGATTGGATGGAAGCTTTTCGTTATTTTCTTGTTCCAATACAGGGAAAGGTTTACTTGGGGAGTGTTATTTTATCTAATATTCCGGACAGAAAAGCAATTGCCACGCCGTAATTTGTCATCGGCAAGTTCTGTGCCTTCACCTTCGCGACCCGGTTCATCACATACTTTCGGTTAAACATACAGGCGCCGCACTGAATCACAAGGTCATAGCCCGATAGGTCCTCCGGAAAGTCATTTCCGCTGACATTATCAATGGTCAGTCCCCCTCCTATTTTCTTTCTGAGCATTCTCGGCAGCTTCTCCCTGCCGATATCTTCTTTCAGCGGAACATGGGTACAGGCTTCCGCGATCAGTACCTTCGAATTCTCGGTTAAGCGTCCGATTACCGCCGCACTTTTTACGAAATAGTCAATATCACCTTTGTAGGCTGCAAATAATATGGAAAAGGAAGTCAGGAGACTTTCCGCCGGCTTCTTTTCATACACCATAGAGAATATTTGAGAATCTGTAATAATCAGTTTCGGCGGCGTAACTAAACTCGCCAATGCCTGATCCAGCCGGTCCGCCGTACAGCTTAGCACGACACACTTTTTATCAAGCAGCTCCCGCAAAGTCTGTACCTGGGGAAGAATCAGTCTCCCCTTGGGAGCCTGAATATCCTGCGGCATTACAAGCAGAACCCTGTCATTTTCTGCTGCCAATTCTCCTATAATACTTCTTGCATCATAATCGGCCGGCAGCTTTCGGATAATTTCTTCCCGAATCTTTTCGATACCAGTTTTTGTGATGGCACTAATCTTAATCGGTTCCTCTTTGCATATCTCATAAAGCCGATTCCGGATCGTATCGGTAGTTCGCATCTGATCTATCTTATTAATAATTGCAATCACCGGGGTGTTCCTTGCCTGAAACGCATTCATCCATTCCAGC
>DOWG01000093.1:5225-5987 GCA_003519685.1 Lachnospiraceae bacterium | reverse complement strand
GGAATAAAAATAAAAAAGGTTCTATCTTGCATACAGCCGGATGGAACCTTTTTCCTGTGTTAATCATAAGCTGAAATAGAACTTCTTATAGGTGATGATTATTGTTATGAATGGAGCAATGCAGTATACGATCCGTCCCTATGATACGATATGGATGTTGGCGCAAGTATTTAATACAACACCGGAAGCGATTATGGAAATGAATCCGGGTATTAATCCGATGAACCTTCAGGTGGGCCAAGTGATCACAATTACTCCCGGATATCAGTATTATCCCTCAACACCGGGCACTCCGACGGAAGAGGGAATGACAGGCGATGAACTAATGGGCTTGGAGAACTATCTTCGTATGCTATGGGAGCAGCATATTGCTTGGACGAGTAATGTTATTGAAGCAATTATATTCGATCTTCCAACATTGGAGCAGGCAACGCAGAGACTTTTACGAAACCCACAGGATTTTGCGAATGCATTAATGACTTTCTACGGAGAGGAAGCAGCACGTAAATTTGCAGATCTATTTACAAATCATCTTACGATTGCTGCAGAGTTGGTTAAAGATGCGAAAGCCGGAGATACCAATGCCTATAACGATGCGAATACCAGATGGCATCAAAACGCAGATCAGATTGCAGCTCTGCTTGGAAGTCTCAATCCATATTGGAGTGAGGAAGATTGGAGTGCAATGCTGGAGGATCATTTAAACTTATTAAGTACAAAAATTAACAATTTATTGGAGCAAAATTATGCGCAGGCAACCGC
>DOWG01000093.1:0-5096 GCA_003519685.1 Lachnospiraceae bacterium | reverse complement strand
TAAAACAGGCACATTCAAAAATTGACTTTGCGATAGGAGGTTAATAATGTTATCACGATATGAGTTTATACAGCAATCGCTTGAGACACATCTTTTCTTTGCCAGAATTATGAAAGAGCATGCTTTTTTCTTAATGGCGGGTTTTGTGCCAAAGGACAGTAAATTTATTGATCGGGCGGCGGAGTTAAAGAAAGCGTTCGAAGAATTCCTGTCGGATGTAATTGTAGTTTCGAATGGAGTTGTCAGCGAAGAATTTTTACAATCCGGCCAAGTAGTTACGCAGTTTACCCTGGAGGCAGAGAAGACTTCCGGGCTATATACCGGTATTGCAATACCGACCGAGATAACCAAGGCAGAAACGCAAATTGCACCGAATATGGGTAGATTTGAACCCGCACTGGAAAGAAGAGTATATATGCTTAACCGAAGAGCAATCACTTTGACAGGAGATATCATACAATTTAAAAGTACAGTTTTAAATGAGGTTCTATGCTGTAAATTGTTTACTGTAAACTATCCGTTACTAATTGATCATATCCTGCGGGAAGCAAAATTATATCAACGTTTCATTATAAAATTACAAGGAAGAGAGGTAATCAATATCCAGAGAGAATTTTTCGAACAGGAAGAATTCTGGAACCGGATCATGGCAGAACATGCAAAATTCATCCGTGGATTACTGGATCCCTGCGAGGAAGAGCTCATAAAAACCGCAAATCAATTCGGTAATGAATTCGACCAATTAACCGCGCAAGCGAAAGAAGCTATGGATCGGACGATACCGAATGATGTTACGGAAGAAAGCTTACAGGCTGTTAAGGGTATCCGAAATTTTAAGGCACAAGCAACCGAAGGGCTGTTAGACTGTAAGATTAGATCCATTATCCTTCCGCTGTTAGGGGATCATACCCTGCGGGAGGCAAACCATTATCTGCGTTTGCTTCAAATTTACAAACGCGGTTAATTTCATGTCAGACTTTTCAAGAATTTATGAAACAGAGCGGATATCGATTCATTTAAAATTTATGATGAATTTTATTTTTCCCTTCATGAAATAATAAGATAGTAATCTTTAATCATTTTTCTTATGGAGGGAAAGATATGGCTATTAAAAAAATGGATAAACCGAATGAAGGCGTTAACTGTGTAGTCAGTACCTGCGAATATTATATGAACGGCGATCATTGTACAGCGGAGAAAATCCAGGTGGAACCCAGACATGCCACCGATTCGAATCAAACCGATTGCTCGACCTTTATAAAAAAGGGCGCATTCTGATGAATTCACTTGATGTGAAAATAAATGAGGCGGTTCACCTTGACCGCCTCATTTTTTTACTTAAATAAACGAATGGTCCCATCGTCATTCAATGTCTTAATTATCGTAGCTAATATCGGCAGCAGCAGAAGGCCAAGAACACCCATAAGCTGAGCACCTACATACATTAATACCAGAGTAACGATCGGATGAAGTCCGATCTGCTTGCCGACAATTTTTGGTTCAATGGTTTGTCTTACTGCGGTAACAAAGAGGTAGAGCAGCAGTATTCCAACGCCGATCTTAAGATTCCCCAGGATAAAGGACAGGATCGACCAGGGCAGCAGGACTGCACCCGTACCGAGGATTGGGAGGATATCTACAATTGCAACCAAAGCACCGAGTACAAATGCATTCGGAATTTTCAAAATCCAGAAACCGGCCGACAATTCGATAAAGGTGATTACTATAATTAGGGAATACGCTTTCACAAACTTTCCTAAAGTACCGATTCCGTTCGCTTTAAGCCTTAGGACCATTTTCCCTCTTTCGCCTTTAAACTGGCGCATCACAAAATCACCGATACGATAATAATCAATGGTGAAGAAGAAGGAAGATACTATGGTAAATATAAATTTGATAAGTAATGCCGGAAGCTGGCCGGCGAAACCGGTTATCGCAGTAACTACGGTTGAAGAAATGGTTTTCAGGTAATCAAAGATGGATACACTTATATTTTCTAAGAATTCCTCCACATAATACTCAATTTCAGGAAAACGAAGGATAAGATTATCGGCGATTTTCCTTATCGCAGGCTCAATGGTATCTGCATAAAGAGCAGGAAGACGGTAAAACAGGTTTTCTATATAGGTGAAAACCTTTAATCCGATGAGACTTATTAAAAGTGCGAGGAGACTATAGAAAAGAATTAGTATAAAAATCGAAACCAGGGAACGTTTCATCCGCGTCTTTTCGTGAATCAAATCGATCAGAGGACGAAAAACAAGAGCAACAATCATACCGATAACAAAGGGCATCAGCAGTGGAAGAAAATACTTAATACTCACATAAACTAAACCTAAGATTAAGGTGATATAAGCAGCATGTATGATAAATGCCTTCTGCCGTTCCAGATTCATATAGGTCTCCGTTCCGCCGCCTTACTGCGGCACATATAATATAAATTACAGGAAAGCGTTTTTAGGGCTTCCCTTTTAACACGCTTCCCAATTATGAATTTTTCATAACAATGCTTTCCAGAATATTTGCTACATCTTCACAGTTATCGCAGCATTTTTCCAAGCGGTAAAGAATCTCGGTCCAGCGCATTAATTCAATCGGATCCTTATCGGTTTCATAAAGGTTGCGCACAATATCGACATAAAGAGCGTCACCCTGTTCCTCAAGATGGTTCACCTCAATGATTTTTTCGTGAAGTGCTTTAAAATTCTTAAAGCTCTTAAACAGAGCCATTGCTTCATCCAGAGCTTTGCAGCAATCAACAATAAGATCTGTGAATTTCAAAACTTCGGGACGAATCTCTTGAATGTTGAACATATCAATATAGATTAATACATCCTCGATAGAATCGGTTACATCATCGATTTCCTGGGTCAATGTGGTTATGTCTTCCCGTTCGATCGGAGGAAGAAATTCTTTTACCAGGCGGTTCATGACGTCATGCTTCGCATTATCTGCATCATGCTCGATCTGATGCATCTCCTTCACCTTTACAATTTTGGTGTTTGGATCGAAATTTTGCAGGGTCTCTTTCAAAACAACAGCAGATCTTAAAGAATATTCTGATAATTCACAAAATGCTTCGAAATAATTATATTCGTTGTTCTTTCTCATTTCAACAGTTTCCTTCCTTTTTCAATGATATATTTTTATTAAAACTTTAGAATCAGAATTTAAAATATTCTCATAAACAGANNATATTCCAGTTAACGCAGGAAAGCCTCTTGGATGCACCAACGCCCATGATGGCTGTCGTTTTTGTATGGGTTGTACTGACCGGAATACCAAAGACAGAGGCAACCAAGAGACTGATCGCTCCGGCGGTATCTGCCGCAAATCCTTGATANNGAGCAAAGAATCATCAGCCAGATTGGTATCTCAAAATTGGTCACATTTCCCTGCCCCTTTGCAAGGAATACACCGAGCATAAATACGCCCATAAATTTCTGCCCATCCTGTGCGCCATGCATAAAGGCCATAGAGGCACCGCCGAAGATCTGCGCATTGCGAAAGAAGGTCGTTGTTTTGCGGCGATCCATTCCCTTGCAGAGAAAACCGATCAGACGGACAATAAGAAAACCGGCTCCAAATCCTATCACGGTTGACATTACGAGACCGTAGATTATTTTGATCCATTCCCCTGCATTGATACCGGAGAAGCCCTGTAATGCAACCGCAGCACCGGTTACACCGGCAATTAACGCATGGGATTCGCTGGTGGGAATACCGAAGGCCCAGGCTGCTGTTGCCCAGACAACAATTGCGAATAGAGCCGCACAGAGAGCAATCAGTGCATTTCTATAGTTATCACCGAAGTCAACCATATTGTAGATCGTTTCAGCAACCGCATTATTGACCATTGTCATAAATAATACACCCAGAAAATTAAATACGGCCGCCATGATAATGGCTTTTTTCGGGCGGATCGCTCTTGTGGATACACAGGTGGCAATGGCATTGGGTGCATCTGTCCAGCCATTCACAAGTACAACACCCAGGGTTAGAATAACCGTAATTAATAAGGCAGGGTTTGATGCTAGCTGAGATAAGAAATCAGCAAAAGAAATCGTCATTTTAGCGCCTCCAAAGCTTGATATTTGTCAATTGTCAAAAACTTTAAAAAATAACATAAAGTCAGGCCCAGGACAAGCCTAAGCCGACATACAAAAAAATCTTACCACGAAAAATAGACATTAGCAATGGTATTTTGCATCAAATAAATAATTATTTTGCATTGAGATAGCATGATTTTTACGAAAACACACTGGGAAATTTACGGGAACGAAATTTCTCTTTATATCACCTGTGATATGAATGCTTGTTATACCTTGTATAAATATAAATTATCATGAAATAAATTCCATGATAATTTACATTTTTACATTGATTTTTATATACAAATCCTTTAATATATAGCATAATACTCTGCTTTAGGGCAGGCGCTAAGGGTGGCGAGTTTTTGGTTACTGTTCACACCCCAAGGAAGTCTATGATATGATTTCATCAAATGTATCCGAATTCGGAGANNGATATCATTTGTTGAAATCATAGCATGGTATACATGGTGGGTGTGAACAGTAACGATTTTTGCTCTGCAATGTAGGCATATCTCTGGTTTTTCATGCATAAAGTTTGCAGGGCTTGAGGAAAGGCATGGTGGTTCATATGAGAAGCGACGCAGTGAAAACAGGAATCTCACAGGCGCCTCACAGGTCATTATTTAATGCTTTGGGACTGACGAAGGAAGAATTACAGAGACCATTGATCGGTGTCGTAAGCTCCTATAATGAAATTGTTCCCGGACACAGTAACTTGGATAAGATCGTAGAGGCAGTCAAGTTAGGAGTGGCAATGGCCGGGGGGACTCCGATCGTATTTCCTGCTATTGCCGTCTGTGACGGAATCGCAATGGGACACCTTGGGATGCATTACTCCCTTGCAACCCGGGATCTGATCGCAGATTCTACGGAAGCAATGGCACTGGCGCATCAGTTTGATGCACTGGTCATGGTGCCGAATTGTGATAAAAATGTACCGGGGCTATTAATGGCTGCAGCCAGATTAAATATTCCGACGATCTTTGTCAGCGGCGGACCGAT
>DOWG01000163.1:6157-14983 GCA_003519685.1 Lachnospiraceae bacterium | reverse complement strand
ATACTTATATACTAGCACCATAAGTGATTTAATCATCAATTACATAGATTGTCCGGTCATTGAAACCGTAATATTTTCATATGGTTTTCATGGGAAACGGAGAGAGGTTTTTGAAATAATAATGAAGGTGGTGTCAAAAAGGGATTTCAATTTTATTCCGTTTCTATTAACATGCAGTGAAGAAGAAAATATAAAAAGGATGGACATGGACAATCGAAGCCCTGAACGGAAACAACGCGCAATTAAGGAATCACGGAAAGCTTTTGATGATATACCTTATCCTGAAATCGACATAACAGATTTTTCTGCATCTGAGGCTGCCGAAAATATAATCAATAAAGCTGGGTTATCTATATAGCACAGAACAAAACTCGCAATTTTTATTGCGGTATCATTAAGTATTGGGAGTGTCTTGGGACTATCGGTAAAAAACCAAGCAAAACTTACTATGATTTCACAAGTGATAATTCTACCGTCCATTATTCTGTCAGGGATCATGTTTTCTGTAGATTTGCTCCCTAGGTTTTTTAAGACTGTGGGAGAACTATTCCCTGCGACTTGGGGATATAAAATGTATTGCTTACTTCCGCAGGCTTTGAAGATTTTGAAGGAAAAATAAAAAGCAACCTTGTTGATTGCTTTCTGAAAATGCTCGGCAAACCCGTAGGTGAGGCAAAAATATTATTTATTCCGACCGCTGCAGCCAGCGATGAAGCAAAGGAAATGGCTGATTGGTGCAAACAGGAGCTGATAAGACTGGGCGCTAAAGAGGATAATATCTATACATATGATATTGACGGAACGATCCATGAGAAGGAAGCAATGATGTTTGATGTTGTTTATTTCACCGGGGGCGATACCTCTTATTTGCTTCAACGCATTAAGAAAACGGGATTTGATAAGATCATTAAAAAAATGGTTTATGCAAATAAAGTTTATGTAGGTGTGAGCGCCGGCAGTATAATTGCAACACCGAATATTGGTGAACCATATGAAGAAGAAACGTCGGGGCTGTGTTTGATAAATGCCTATCTTTCCGTTCATTGCCCGGAAGATAAGCAGGCAAGAACAGATTTGCCGTTACCTCATGTATCGCTTACCGATCGTCAAGCGATAGCTGTTCGCTGGGATGGATATCGTGTCATTGAGGGATAAGGTACTTTATTTAGGATCATCGCCTCCTATTCTGATATTGGCTTCGACACCTTTATCAGAATAGGAGGTTTTTTATGAAATTACAGCTTAATAAAAGTCAGGCTGATTACAAAAGCAACAGCAGCAGTCAGTTCTCCCCATATCAACTCACGGAATGTATGTCTTTTTAATTCCAGCGATGCCCACGTAACAATAGCAAAGAGTAGGATACAAGGCAGAACGCTTTTCCATCCGATAAAATAAATCATCAGAAACAGTGGTCCTGCAATGCTGCAGGCATGACCGCTGGCGCGAATCTTTATGAATTTGTTGAATAGAATCAGGATAAGAACAGAGATAAAATAAGTGTGATAGATCAGCATCAAATTGTAGGATGCATGAGCAATCAATCCATAAACTACCGCTACCAGATACCCGGCAAAAGTCAGTATAAAAGCAAGCTTTCGTTGCCATTCACGGCCTTTACTTTTCCAAGATGGTATGAAAAATGATAATGGATATGCGAATAACGGAACGATTCCCAGGAACAAAATTGATAGAAGGAGCTCCGAAGGTCCGGCAATGATCCCATCTTTCGCAAAATAAAGAATGGTTAATAGAAGGTAGACCATTACGGGAGGTACGGTAACAGCTCTTATGATTTTTGCAATCTTTTCTCTTGTTGTCATTTTTAACCTCATTTCTGCGCGGCTTTTATGCATCGTGGAGTTTGTGGAGCTGCGCGGACACAAAACTCTGTAACCCTGTGAACGAAAGAATTTAATCTTGGTGTGCTTTTCCATTTTGCTTAGTATAGCACAATGAATTCTATTTGCAAAGCCGGTTTAAAAAATAGTTGACATTTGTTTAAGGCAGTTGTAGAATATCATTGTAGACAATTGTCTTAAAGGAGTTGATAAAATGAAAACAATAAAAAAACTACCAGATGCGGAATTTGATATCATGAAAGTAGTGTGGGTGAATGAACCCCCTATAACAACAAATACTATAATGCAGCAGCTTGGAAAGGAAAGAGAGTGGAAAGCGCAGACGGTTATTTCCCTTATGCTGCGGCTGGTGAAGCGCGGCTTCCTGCGAACTGAAAAAAAAGGAAAAGAGCGTACCTATTTTCCCATTATCAGCAGGGAAGAGTACCTGAAATTTGAAACGGGTGATTTTATGGAACGTTTCCATGAAAATTCTTTTACCAGTCTGGTTGCCACACTGTACGACGGAGACAAGATAAAGGACAGCGACCTTGATAGGCTGGAAAAATGGCTGAAAGAAAGGCGGGATTAGGATAGAAAAACTTGTAACTACCCTGATTTCATGTACCGTTTCCATGGCAATCATAACGTTTTTATATATTTTGGTTTTACCTTTTTTATCCAAACGGTATACCGCAAAGTGGAATTATATGGTTTGGCTGGTAATCGCAGCAGGCTGGTTATTTCCATGCGGAGCAGCTTGTACTATTATTTCCGGTAACCCTCATGTCTGGCATTTCAATGGTACTGATATCGGGGATTTTATCAGCTACGATGAAAACAGCACGTCAGGGTCTGTACGCAGCAAGCATCATCGGGATATTTTTTGTTGTTCCCGTAGTAGCAATTCTATATCTTCCGCAAAATACGTTAATGTGGTCTGTGATCTATCTGGTCGCCCTTTTTGTTTGTAATGTGATATTAATAAAAAACATTTCAGATAACATAAGCCGGCCTCAGCTCATGCGGAGATTATAAAAACCATAAACATGAATAGGACCTTCTATATATTCAGGTTGGCTAAGACCGGCTAGCGACGGCTGTTTATGTTCGATTTGAGAAATTGACTTATGACACCTATATCAAATATTTTTGAAAAAATCAGGCTTTCTATGGTAATATAAGGGTAAACAGTCTTTAACATTTCTTCATAAAAATTGAAACCAAGGTGTTTTCTCCCTCGTCTAATGGAAGAAAGAGGATAGGAGCAAAAGGTTGCGCAAAAATGAGGAGAAAGATAAGTGAAAATTTCATCATGAGCAGCAACGAGTCCAAATGAAACATTTTAGGTTAAGGAAGGAGAATAGGAATGAAAAGATTTTTAGCATTTGCATTAAGCAGTGTAATGCTTACCTCTTCTGTAACTTTAGGAAGCATGCCTGCAGCTGTCAATGCAGCAGGGGAGGATGCCATCCCCATTTCTGCAGAGGTTGATCCCACTGTCAGTAAAACCGGTAAAATAAGTGAGCCTACGAAGGAGGCTTTGGAAAGCGTAATCAAGGCAGTCAAAGCCAAAATTACGATTCCGAAGGAATACTCGGAGTTTAATTACAACTTTAGTAATGCGGTTTCCTTTGATGATTATGTTTGGAGCCTGACCTGGCGTAATCCAAAGGATGACAGCTATATTCAGGTAAACGCCGATCAGAATAATCATATCCAGTATTATAGTAAATATAATTATTCCGATACGAACAGCATACCAAAGTATTTAAAAAAAGAATTGAAGAGTACGGCAGAGCAATTTCTTAAGAAGATAGCACCGGAGGTAGCTTTGAAGGTTGCTTATAAGGATTCTGATTATGAAGGAATTTATAGTGGGAATTATGTTTACATTTTCGAGCGGATGGAGAATGAGGTCAGCTTCCCGGATAATACGGTAAGAATTGGTGTAAATGGTGTCACTGGGGAAGTTCAGAATGCCTCCATTAACTGGATCTATGATGCGAAGGTTCCCTCTGCGGATGTAAAGGTGACGAAGGAGGAAGCTGCCAAACTTATTAAAGAAAATATGACGATGAAGCTGACCTACCGCTCCAACTATAATCGTATCTATGCAGAAGACGGCAGCAAGCTAAAAAAAGAAGCTTATCTGGTTTATACACCAAGTGAAGATTATATTTCAATTGATGCGAAAACAGGAAAGGTTTATCTATCCAAAGTGGAATGGAAAGATGAAAATCTCAAAAGTAGTCATAAGGAGGCAGCTGCAACAGCCAAAGATGATTCCGGTGCAGGAAATATTTCGCTTACCGAAGATGAAATTAAGAAAATAGAAGAACTTAATAATCTGATTTCCAAGGAAGATGCAATTAAAAAAGTTACGTCAAATAAATATCTGTATCTTGATAAGAACCTGGAGGTTTATTCTGCAACCTTGAATAAGAACTACAATGGCGATGGAGGAACCTATGTATGGAATATTACACTGAATGATCCAAGGGACATTGATTATAAGAAAGAAACGGATTATTACCGTGCCTATGCCAGTGCACGGGTAGATGCCAAAACCGGCAAAATTCTCAGCTTCTATGCCAGCATGAATAATTATTATGATGAAGTAAAGGGAAAATGGAACACAGTAAGTATCAAATATAATAAGGAACAGGCAAAGGAAATCCTTGAGAAATTCCTGAAGGCAGAAAACAGCAATCGATTCAGTAAATCAAAATTAGCAAGTGAATCCAATGATTTTGTTGCATACTTAATGAAGGATACTCCGGTTTACTCAGGTTATTCTTATCAATACAACCGGGTAAATGACGGAATTGAATATCCTTATAATAATATATATGGATCGGTGGATGGGATTTCTGGCAAGGTTTATTCATATGGGTATTACTGGGAGGACGATGTCGTATTTGCATCTCCGAAAGGCGCAATGAGCGCGGAGAAAGCTATGGAGCATTACCTTGGCAAGGATGGCTACGGTTTAAAATATGAAATTAATGTAGTAAATACCGACAATTCGACGAAAGCAGTCAATAATAATACTTCCTATAGCTCAGCAAATGAAATCCGATTAGTTTACCGCCCGGATATCAATCCGGCATTCATCTCCCCATTTACCGGCGAACAGCTTACCAGTCAAGGGGAAGTCTATAAGGAGGCAAAACCTTATTCCTACAAGGATGTTCCGGAGACAGCGGAAAATAAGGAAATTCTATTACTTTCGGATATGAATATTGGCTTTGAAGGGGAATACTTCTATCCGGAGAAAGCGATTACTGTTGGAGAAATTACCAGTTTGCTTCAAAATGTAGGGTATGGTTATAAGGATGATACGAAGAAATCGGACCAGAACTTGATTACGAAGGAAGAATTGGCACAGAGCTTTATCGTCGAGCTGGGGCTGGAGAAGATGGCGGATCTGTCCGGAATATATCAGACCGGTTATGCAGATGAGAATAGTATTAATACCAAATATCTTGGCGCAGTTGCTTTAGCGAAAGGTCTTGATATTATGAAGGCGGATTCTAGTAATTGTTTTAATCCGAAGGAGAATGTCACCAGAGCGGAAGCCGTGCACTATATTCTTAAGTTTCTCGAAGTGCGCAGAGAAGGAATCTACCGATAATAGAAGAGGATTCATATCTAAAAGGATCTCTGCATAGAAACAGAGATCCCTTATAGATTCCGGAAGATTCCGGATAAAAAAGGGACTGTTCCTAAGAACAGCCTCCTGTATTTATAAGAATGATACAATTGCTTCGCCTAAATTACGCAATGCTATTTACTGCTTTGGTTAAGCGAGATACTTTTCTTGCTACGTTGTTCTTATGATAAACACCCTTGGAACAAGCTTTATTAATCTCAACAATCGCTTCATTTAAAGAAGTTTTAGCAAGTTCCTTGTCACCGGCAACAACGGCAGCATCTACTTTTTTAATCATTGTCTTAACTTTGGACTTTACTGCTCTATTTCTGGCAGCCTTTGTCTCATTCACTAAGATTCTTTTTTTAGATGATTTTATGTTAGCCAATTATTACACCTCCAAATATAATTTTGACCAACCATTGCACCAAGGACAACAAAATTTGAGAGTGGATGCCTGACTTGGGTTTGGTTGTTTCGATGTCATTGTTTCATTAAATCCGGACACGGACGTTTTAACGAAAACATACTATTATATAGTATTATATTGAAATGCTTCTGTCAATACATAATTAAAAAAGTTTGGCAGAAAATATTGATATGAGTGTCATAAGTCATTTTAAGGTTTTAATATGAATAGGACCTTATATATNNTTTGGCTGCCTTACCTGACTTTGTTAGAATGTATCTTAATGAAGAGATGGAGGAAAATATGGATTATCGAATAAGAACGGACCTGGCTTTGGAAGCAAGAGAAAGCTTTCCGGAGGATCATGTCGAGATAAAGGGTGTTGTTTTGACGGAAGATTATGATGAAAAAAATAAGATACGGGTATCTACCGTTGTGATTAAAGATGAGCGGGGAGCGGGGGCGATGCAGAAGCCAATTGGTACTTATATTACCATTGAAGCACCCGAGCTTAATAAATCGGATGAGGATTACCATCAGCCGGTTTCCGATACGATCGCGAACCATCTGATAAAACTGGCTGGAGGTCACACAAAGGATGAGGTGCTTATTGTTGGTCTTGGTAACCGTGAGGTGACGCCGGATGCCCTGGGACCCTATGTGGTTGATAATTTATTCGTAACCAGACATTTGATCAAAGAATATGGAAATGAATTCAAGGTGAAAAATCGCCTGGGTAATGTCAGTGCAATTTCTCCGGGTGTTATGGGGCAGACCGGTATGGAAACTGCAGAAATCATCAAGGGGATTATTGAAGAAACCCATCCGAAGCTGATTATTGTCGTGGATGCCTTAGCTGCCAGGAGTATAAACCGGCTAAATACTACCATCCAATTAACGGACACCGGAATCAGCCCGGGCTCCGGGATCGGCAATAACCGCAATGCGCTGAATGAGGAGACGCTTGGAATTAAAGTGATCGCACTTGGAGTACCTACCGTGGTGGATGCGGTAACCATTGTTGCAGATACGTTAACACAATATATGGAGAAAACTGGTTTTGAGGAAAAGGAAATTGATCAATTCGTCTCAGAGATTAGAAGTCAGCCGATGGATAATATGTTTGTCACTCCAAAAAACATTGATGAAGCCGTAAAGCGGATCAGCTATACGGTCTCCGAGGCCCTAAATTCCTGCTTTGCACAGCCGGTCTGAAAAATTGTACGTTTCATCTTTGGATAGGGTAATAAAGCCAAGCTTTCCGAATATAATGAATCAGGCTTATAGTTGAGCAGGTCTTATAGTTTGGAGGCAGACATGAGAAAACATCGATACTGGGTGCAGAGAAAACTTAAGCTCGTTGTATGGTCCCTGATATTGCTTGGTTCTGTGTATCTATTGATACGCTTTGCAGTGATATCCTTTTCCGAAGATATGGGTCAAGCTTCGGGTAGTACAAAGGAAACTTCCGCTTATGATAAGCAGATTGGTTTGCCGGTCCGGCTATTTTCCGGATTAAGTATAAAGATCATGGAAGCGGGATCCGGCTTGCTGTCTTATATGGCACAGGATAAGGCTTCTTATGATTTCCCGATTAATTTGGTCAAAAACACCTTTGTAATTTCCTATTTCACGGGGGATAATTCCGCTAAAAAAGTTCTGGCACAGGAGACCTCGAATACCCTGCCGCAAGGATTTTACTTTGATGCAGGGAAACAAATTGCAGATAACGGGAACAACAACGGGAACAACATAGAGGAACAAAAAGGCAGCATTGGTTTTCATAGTGTCATAAATGAAATATTAACGAAGGAATATATTTTAACGAACGGTTCTCTGAAACGGGCGGGGGAGGCTTATGGAATCAATGATGAACTCAAAATTGATATCCTGGAGGGGGATGTAACGGGAAAGGAAGTTACCGATTCCGGGCAGAACTACGATGGCCTGGCGGTGGAAACCTTTGTAGCGAATGATGGAACCATGTTTACATTAAACCAGCTGAAGGATCTTAACTTTCTTATTCGTCACTTCTATATTGTGGATGATACAACGAAGGTGACAGAATCATTGTTTGATGCGGGGGTATTTCTGGAGAAGGATATGAAGTTAAAGCAGACCAATGAAAAGCCGCAGATTCTGATCTATCATACGCACGGCTCTGAGGCTTTTATTGACAGCAGACCGGACGTGGAAGCAGATACGATTGTCGGAGTCGGAAATGAGCTGGAGAAGCTGCTGAAAGAAAAATACGGGTATAATGTGATCCATGATAAAACAGCCTATGATTTAATCAGTGAAAAAGATGGCAGAAATCTGGCCTATAATTATGCTAAGGATGCTTTGGAAAAGACGTTGAATACATATCCTTCGATTGAAGTTATAATTGATCTGCATAGGAATTCAGGAAAAGCTTTATCAACGATGATTGATGGAAAAGAAACGGCACGGATTATGCTGTTTAATGGTCTGAGCAGGGATCAAAACGGCCCTCTTCCGAAGCATGATAATCCGTATCTTCAGGATAACCTGGCTTTTGGCTTTCAGCTTCAGTTAAAATCCTTAGATCTGTATCCGAATCTTTTCTACCGCAATTATTTAAAATGCTACCGGTATAATTTACATTTTCGTCCGAAATCTATTCTGGTGGAGCTTGGTACAGATAATAATACGGTAAAATCAGCTAAGAATGCAATGGAGCCGTTTGCCGAGGTACTGAATGCGGTTCTGGAAGGAAAATGATTGGCAGCCTTCCTATAATATATGCAATCCTGCAACCGGAAAAAGGAATCGTTCGCTTTATCTAAGCGGCTTCCCTTTTCCGGTTTGTTGCGTTTTAAGCCGGTGTTGCTGTTCACGCTCATTATGTATACCATGATATAATAAAAACGGAATGAGAAAATATGAGCTTGCTCATATTT
>DOWG01000163.1:2847-6096 GCA_003519685.1 Lachnospiraceae bacterium | reverse complement strand
CCCAGGTGTGAACAGTAACGCCGGCTTAATCATGTTTGAGTTATTCTTGTCACTTAAGAATGGGTATGATATAATCTATTATCGAATGAGTTTTGCATTGGATTAATTTCATGGAAAGGGCGATATAGATACCTTTCCCAAGGATTTTTATAGAAGAAATCAGCAAGCAGGAGGAATACTATGTCTATAGATCAAAGTAGGATTAGAAATTTCTGTATTATTGCCCATGTGGATCATGGTAAATCTACCCTGGCAGACCGTATTATCGAGATGACGGGGTTATTGACGAGCCGTGAGATGCAGGAGCAGGTATTGGATAATATGGATCTGGAAAGGGAAAGAGGAATTACCATTAAGGCCCAGACGATTCGGACCGTATATAAAGCCAAGGATGGCAAGGAGTATGTTTTCAATCTGATTGACACGCCGGGACATGTGGATTTTAATTATGAAGTATCCAGGAGTCTGGCTGCCTGTGAGGGAGCGATTCTTGTTGTAGATGCGGCGCAGGGGATTGAGGCCCAGACCCTGGCGAATGTTTATCTGGCTCTGGATCATAACCTGGAGATTATGCCTGTGATCAATAAGATTGATCTTCCAAGTGCCGAACCGGAGAGAGTAAAGGCAGAAATTGAAGATGTGATCGGGCTGGAGGCACAGGATGCCCCTTTGATCTCTGCAAAACAGGGAATTAACATTGAAGAGGTATTGGAACAAATTGTTGCAAAAATCCCTGCTCCGCAAGGGGATCCGGAGGCTCCTCTGCAGGCTTTGATTTTTGATTCAAAATATGATTCCTATAAAGGGGTTATTATCTTTTGTCGAATAAAAGAAGGAAGGGTCAGGAAAGGAACCGAGATACAGATGATGGCTACGGGCGCAACCTCGGAGGTGGTAGAGCTTGGTACCTTTGGCGCAGGACAGTTTATACCATGCGAGGAGCTTTCGGCAGGCATGGTTGGATATATTACGGCAAGCCTCAAGAATGTGAAGGATACTCAGGTTGGCGATACGGTAACCGATCATCAGCGTCCCTGTACGAAGCCGCTTCCGGGATATAAAAAGGCGCAGCCGATGGTATACTGCGGAATGTATCCGGTGGACGGAGCAAAATATCCGGATCTTCGGGACGCCTTAGAAAAATTGCAGTTGAATGATGCTGCGCTTCAATTTGAAGCAGAGACCTCGGTCGCTTTAGGCTTCGGCTTTCGCTGCGGCTTTCTTGGATTATTGCATATGGAAATCGTTCAGGAGCGGCTGGAGCGGGAGTATAACCTGGATATTATTACAACGGCGCCAAGTGTTATCTATAAAGTGTATAAGACGGATGGACAAGTAATGGAGATTACGAATCCGACGAATCTGCCGGATCCGTCTCTGATCGAATATATGGAGGAACCGGTAGTATCCGCAGAGATCATGGTAACAACGGAATTTGTCGGTCCGATCATGAAGCTGTGCCAGGAAAGAAGAGGTGTCTATCTTGGAATGGATTATATGGAGACAACCCGTGCACTTCTCAAATACGAGCTTCCTCTGAATGAAATCATTTACGATTTCTTCGACGCTTTAAAGTCAAGGTCCAAAGGCTATGCTTCCTTTGACTATGAGCTAAAGGGATATGTTCAGGCGGATCTGGTGAGACTGGACATCTTGATCAACCGGGAAGAGGTAGATGCTCTGACCTTTATCATTCATGCGGACAGTGCCTATGAACGGGGAAGAAAAATGTGCGAAAAGCTAAAAGACGAAATTCCAAGGCAGCTCTTTGAGATACCAATTCAAGCAGCCATCGGCAGTAAGATCATAGCAAGAGAAACCGTCAAAGCAATGCGTAAGGACGTTCTTGCAAAATGTTACGGCGGTGACATTTCCCGTAAGAGAAAGCTTCTTGAAAAGCAAAAGGAAGGGAAGAAGAGAATGCGTCAGATTGGTAATGTCGAAATCCCGCAGAGTGCTTTTATGAGTGTCCTAAAATTGGACGAGGATTAATAGGAGTGTCATCAGTTATATCAAAATTACAGCTGTTCTACCAGAGTACCCTGCATTTTGTAAAAGGGGAAGATACAGGGTGGGAACAGCTTTTTTATGAAAAGGGAAACAACAGAAATGAAGCGGCATTTTTGATACGAGTGTCATAAGTCATTTTAGGTTTTTGATATGAATCGGACCTTATATATATTCATTTGGCTGCCTTACCTGACTTGGACTGCAGTCAGCCGGTCTTAGCCAAACCGAATATATATGCGATCCTATTCATGTTCATGATTTTTATATGACTTATGATACTCCTATCATTCTTGCTAGCAAGACTTTTATGATGAGAGGAGTTGGCGATATGGAAGAAGCGAGGCAGTCCGGGAAGTCGGATAGGAAAGAGGAGCTGGGGCTGTACGTTCATATTCCGTTCTGCGTTAAGAAATGCGATTACTGTGACTTTCTATCTGCACCGGCAACGGAAGAGATGAAGAAGAATTATATTCGGGCACTTCTGTCCGAGATTCGCAGCTACAAGGGGAAAACGAATGGATATACGGTTCCGACCGTATTTATAGGAGGCGGCACTCCCTCTGCGATTCCTGCATCTGATATTGAGAAAATTATGGAGGAAATCTGGGACACGTTCTTGGTCGATTCTGACCGGTTGGAGGCAACGATAGAGGTTAATCCCGGCACCGTTACGAGGGAAAAACTGCTGGCGTATCAAAGAGCGGGTATCAACCGCTTAAGCTTCGGTCTGCAATCGACAGACGACAGAGAACTGAAAATGCTTGGCAGAATTCATTCCTATGAAGAATTTAAGGATAACTATGAACTTGCACGAGAGGCAGGCTTTCATAATATTAATATTGATCTGATGTCCTCCCTGCCGGGTCAGACCGTGCAGACATGGGAAAATAGCTTACGTACGGTAACCGCACTTAAGCCGGAGCATATCTCTGCATACAGTCTGATTATCGAGGAAGGCACCCCTTTTTATGAACGATACGGGAAAGGTGCATTGCATCAGGGCGAACTTCCGGAGGAGGAAACGGATCGACTTCTTTATCATCGGACGAAAGAGCTCTTAGAAGAGAGCGGATATCATCGTTATGAAATCTCGAACTATGCCAGAGCCGGCTATGAATGCAGGCATAATAGCTCTTACTGGATCGGAACGGAATATTTGGGACTGGGCCTTGGTGCATCCAGCCTGTTCGGCGGCGCAAGATTTCATAATGGGAACGACATAAGGGAATATATCCGGCT
>DOWG01000163.1:1130-2716 GCA_003519685.1 Lachnospiraceae bacterium | reverse complement strand
GGGATCGATATCAGCAATTATGTACTCTCGTTTTTCTTACTGGATGAATAGGAAAATATTTTGAATTATATTTTGCATTTTTTTGATAAATATTTAAGAATATTCTTGACAAACGATTTTGATCGTGCTATTTTATATGTATGTTAGCACTCCTTGAGGTCGAGTGCTAACAAAAGCAAGACAAAGAGAACGGAGGTGGATCGTGCGGGAACTTGATGAAAGAAAATTAAAAATTTTAAAAGCAATTATTAAAAATTATCTGGATACCGGAGAACCCGTAGGATCCAGGACCATATCAAAAGATACGGATCTCAATCTTAGTTCCGCTACTATCCGTAACGAAATGGCCGATTTGGAGGAACTTGGCTATATCATACAGCCGCATACTTCCGCCGGCCGGATTCCTACCGATAAAGGTTACCGTCTCTATGTCGATATCCTACTGGAGGATAAGACGCAAGAGGTTGACGACATGAAGAATATCCTGATTGAAAAGGCAGATAAGTTAGAGAATCTCTTAAAACAGGTAGCGAAATTGCTCGCAGCGAATACAAATTATGCAACCATGGTTACGACACCACAATATAAGAAAAAGGTTAAGTTTATTCAGCTGACCGAAATTGATGAGAAACAGATACTTGCAGTGATTGTTTTTGAAGGAAATATCATTAAAAATCAAATTATTCCAGTATCTACATCCTTAGATAAGGAAACGATATTAAAGCTTAATATCATCGTGAATACATTTTTACAGGGCTTGGATCTGGAGGAGATTAACCTTCCGGTAATCACACAGATGAAGGATCAGGCAGGAGATTATCGTACAATCGTGAATGATATCTTAGAGGCAATCATGAAGGTCGTAGCCGATGATGATGATTTTAAGATCTATACCTCCGGAGCTACCAATATTCTTAAGTATCCGGAACTTTCCGACAAGGATAAAGCTACCGAGCTTCTTTATACATTAGAAGAAAAGAAGATGCTGACAGAGATCATTCAAAACAAAATGGAAGATGAAGACACCCGTGGAATACAGGTATACATTGGTAATGAGACACCGGTAGAAAGTATGAAGGACTGCTCTGTCGTAACGGCTACTTATGAAATTGATGAAGGTATCTACGGCAAGGTTGGTATCATCGGACCAAAGCGTATGGATTACGAGAAGGTTGTAAGCACACTGCAGACCCTAATGGTGCAGTTGGATGATATATTCAAAAAGAAAACATAGGAAAGTGAAAGGTGGTTAACTTAGAATTGGAAGACAAGGATAAGGCAATCGAAATAATGAAAGCTGCCATGGAAAAAGAGAAGAAGATGCAGGAAGCATCCGAGGAAACCAAGAAAGATTCCATGGAAACAGAAACACCGGATCAGGTTGAGACGGATGCGGCTGCGGACAATTCCGAAACGGTATCCGATGAAATAGTGACAGAAGACATCGCAGAGGAAGAGGCGGAAATGGAAGAAGCGGACAGCGAGGATGCCGATGATATCAAGCAGAAGAAAAATAAGTTCTTTAAAAACAGCAAATCGAAGGAACTGATTGCAAAGGATCAAAAAATCGGAGAACTTACGGATCG
>DOWG01000163.1:0-1114 GCA_003519685.1 Lachnospiraceae bacterium | reverse complement strand
CGCGGCTTAGGTGCGATCTCCGAGGAGGAAAAGGAAAGTGCTTTTGCCAAAGGAATTGAGCTGATCTACAAGCAGTTAATCACAGCATTGGAAGAGATCGGTGTGAAGCCGATTGATGCGGTGGGAAAAGAATTTGACCCGAATCTTCATAATGCGGTAATGCATGGAGAGGATGAAACCCTCGGTGCGAACATCGTATCGGATGAATTCCAAAAAGGGTATCTATATCATGATATCGTCGTACGCCATAGTATGGTTAAAGTTGTTAATTAATAATTCATTTTTTATAAGCAAATATAAAATTAATTTTGGTTTTATGGTTATATCTAAGAACATAGGTTTTAAAATTTAAATGTTTCAGAATATTCAGGAGGGAAACGAATATGGGAAAAATAATAGGTATTGATTTAGGCACCACCAATTCATGTGTTGCCGTTATGGAAGGTGGAAAACCGGTTGTTATTGCGAACACCGAGGGTTCCAGAACCACACCGTCCGTTGTAGCTTTTACAAAAACAGGAGAGCGTCTCGTTGGTGAGCCGGCAAAACGTCAGGCAGTAACCAATGCAGATAAAACGATTTCATCCATTAAAAGACATATGGGTACCGATTTTAGAATAAAAATCGATGACAAGAGATTTTCTCCTCAGGAAATCTCTGCTATGGTGCTTCAGAAAATGAAAGCAGATGCAGAAAACTATCTTGGTGAGAAGGTTACCGAAGCAGTTATCACGGTACCGGCATATTTTAACGATGCGCAGAGACAGGCAACCAAGGATGCAGGTAAGATTGCCGGACTTGATGTTAAGAGAATTATCAACGAGCCTACCGCTGCAGCATTGGCATACGGTCTTGACAATGAAAAAGAGCAGAAGATCATGGTATATGACCTTGGCGGCGGTACGTTTGATGTATCCATCATTGAGATCGGTGATGGTGTTATTGAAGTATTGGCAACCTCCGGTGATAACCGGCTGGGCGGTGACGATTTTGATGAAAAAGTCGTTCGTTATATGATTGATGAATTTAAAAAGGCAGAAGGTGTAGATTTATCTACGGATAAGATGGCTATGCAGAGATTAAGAGAGGCTGCCGAGAAGGCGAAAAAAGAATT
>DOWG01000097.1:5187-11245 GCA_003519685.1 Lachnospiraceae bacterium | reverse complement strand
GGAAATGTTGTAGCGGGGAGGAGGTTTGCAAGTGGCACCGTCCAATCCAGTTCTACAACATCCTCAGAAAAACTTATGGATCTTGAAGGACAACGTTCTGTGTCGGCATATACTATCACAGTTTCTGGACTATCTTTTACGCCCAAAATAATATATGCACTTAGTTTAACAGGACCACCAGGATCCACTTCACACCCATTTACAATTTATATGAATAATTCATTATCTGATGCTTTATACCCAGAAATAATAATTATGGCTCGTTTTTATGCAGCTAATATAACTTCTCAGGTAGTATTTGCCCATATGGGCAATCGGGGTCCTACATATGTGAGGGACGGAAGTTTTTTGCTTCCTGTAAATATTGACGATAAGTTATTTTATTGGTGGGCATGGGAATAAACAAGAAAGGAGAAACTTATGCAAACATTAATAATCTATGACAGCGAAGGTTATATAATCAGTCAAATGAGCGGCGATGTCCGGGAACCAGTAGGTATTCCGTTTATGTGGGTAGAAGTACCTGAGGGAAAAAGAATTGTAAGCATTAATCCCGAAACGAATGAGCCGATATTCGAGGATTTACCGGTACCAGAAATCCAACAATTAAGGGATCAAGTTGACGCATCGAATGTAGCAATGGCTCAGATGCTTGGTATGTAGAAGGGAGGAAGCTTATGCCACTTTGGAAGAAAACTATTTTTGTAAATGCTATTAAGGCTAGGATGAAACAGGAAAGCCGAATAGCCGAAGATATAATAGCGGAATATACGAAGCTGACCGAAGCTGAAAAAACGGAAATCCTGGCAGAAATAAATAAGCAGTAAACGTAAGCACCGAATAGGTGTATTTTTTATACGAAAAATTAAAGAAAGAAGGTAATTAAATGGAAAAAGTATCAACAGCAAAAGTAACCGCGCTTACCGTAATTGGAGCGATTGGCAGTTTTATTGCTAACTTATTCGGAGGATGGACAAACGATTTGGCGACATTAGTTATCATGATGGGCATTGATTTTTTGATGGGACTGTTGATTGCAGCAGTGTGGAAGAAATCAGAGAAATCCAAGACCGGTGCGTTAAGCTCTTGGTCTGCATGGAAGGGGTTATGCCGAAAGGGAGTATCTCTCTTATTTGTATTGATTGCACACCGTCTGGATCTTGCACTGGGAGCAAATTATATCAGGACTGCCGTAATCATAGGCTTTATCATCAATGAATTAATATCAATTACAGAGAATGCTGGTATAATGGGGGTGCCTATCCCTGATGTAATTACAAAGGCTATTGATATGCTTAAACAGCGATCGGAGGGTGATAATACACATGATTAAGATATGCTTAGATGCTGGACATTATGGCAAATACAATCAATCTCCGGCAAATAAAAAGTACTACGAATCCGAGGCCATGTGGAAGCTGATCGAATACCTAAAGGAAGAGCTGCTTACTTATAAGGATGTCCACGTCAAAACTACCAGGGCAAACATTGAAGATAATCCATCTTTGTACAGCAGGGGGAAAAAAGCAAAAGGCTATGATTTGTTTATCAGTGAACATAGTAATGCCGTGGGTAGCGGAGTAAACGACAGCGTGGATTATGTTGTTGTGTACCGTAGCTACAAAAATAAAAACAAGGCTGATGATTTAGGATTAAAACTTGCCAAGGCCGTAGCCGACACGATGGGGACAAAGCAAAATCCACGAACCAGCACACGTAAGAGCGAAAAAGGCAACTGGGAATACTACGGTGTATTAAGAGGGGCAGATGATGCAGGGTGTCCTCTTTTTTATATTGTGGAGAACAGTTTTCACACCAATCCTAAATCAACAGAATGGTTGCTGAAAGACGATAATTTAAGGAAGTTAGCACAGGCACAGGCCAAAGTTATAGCAGAATATTACAATTTGAAAGTTATACCAACTTTGCCAGCAAAGGCAATCACGCCCGAATCCGATCCGGAAGATATTAAGTGGGCACAAGATCGGCTTAATGCCATGCTGCCAGATTGGTATCCGAGACTTACAGTGGACGGAGATTATGGTCCAAAGACCCGGATTGCAGTACTCGTATACTGGGACCAGCTTGGCTGGGGGAAGCACATGCAGGACGATGGTAAAAAGATAGGCAGGAGCACTAAAGAGGCCTTAGCAGAAGGTGGGAAGAAATAAAAAATACCCCCGGCCAGTAACGACCGGGGGTAGATATTAATTTCTAATAATGTATTTATAAATATCATTGGTTCCCTGTAATTTAATATTTAAAAACAGGGGATTATCGCTTTCCTTAACTTCCTCAGGACAGCTAATGATGAAACGAATACCTCGTGTTTTTAGTGGATCAATTGAAGATATGCTAGCATATGTAAAACCTGTGGCGTCATCTTCTACTATGGTTTGTCCTTTGTATGTGAAACCATCATTATAATCGGCCTTAACGGTCAGAATTTCGTCACATCTTAGATTCCGTTTTGATAAATTTTTTACATCGGTATCGATATGTATATATACGTTTCCGTCATCTGCTGCATAATGGGTGTAAAATGACGATGTGTTATCAGGCAATACGTCATACGAAAATTCTATTTTATTTATGGTGATCTCCATCTTGTCTGAAGTGATCACATCTCCGACCTCCAGTATAAGTTCCTTTGATTCGTCATCCGCTGGCTTAGTAGTAGTTTCGCGTTCTGGAGCTTTTGAGATTACTGTTGCTGTATTATCGCTTGAACTATCTACTATATTATTCATCATATTTATAATGACAGAACAAATCATGATGAACCCAAATATGCTTAACAAGGTTATACCTACAATCGCCCATGCAGATAAACCTTTTTTACGTTTTGGTGGAGTTGTTTTTATTGGCGGATGAGCAGGCGCGCCACAATTCGGGCAAAAATTGCCCTGATATATATTGCCACAATGAAAACAGCGAATTTGCATGTAAATCCTCCTTAGTATACCAGTGTTTACCAACATTATAAGACAATGGGAATGTTTTGTAAATACTTATGCGATAATGAATAAAACAGAGTTAATAAGATGACCTATATCTTGTATGGGGATATACTTTTGGACCGCCAATGGCGACCTCCCCGATTAATAAAATGCGGGAGGTTTTAGTGTATGGTGTATCTGTAATTGACCGAAACAAAATATTTATGGGAATTCCGAATTACTGCTATGACTGGCCGCTTCCTTTTGTTCAGGGAGAAACCATGGCAGAATCCCTTCCGAACCAGGAGGCCATTGTACGGGCTGCGCAGCATGGAGCTACCATACAGTTTGATGAGACCTCTCAGAGTCCATTTTTTGAATATACAGACGAAAACGGGGTAGATCATGTCGTTTGGTTCGATGATGTAAGAAGCATGGATGCAAAGCTCCGTCTTATCCCGGAGTTTGGTCTCGCCGGTGGAGGGGTATGGCAGATTATGAACTTCTTTCCGGGATTATGGATGGTAGTAAATGCTTTATTTACGGTAAATAGGATGGGATAAAGAAATCTTTTGAAAAGTTTGAGGCATTATTCGAAGGCAACCTGTTTTTTTGGTTTACAAAATCTGATGAAATCGTTATAATTGTGATAGACTGTTTGCTGTTTTAAAGGTGATTTTCAGATGGAATGCAGTTTAACATTTAACTTAGGCAAGATTGCATTACAATGATAGGATTAATATAACGATTAGGAAAAGAGGTTGTGCCAATGAATAAACAAGTTTTAAAAGAAGCCTTTAGTTGGATTATGGTATTGGTCGTTGCTGTTGCAATAGCATTTTTGATAAACCGATTTGTAATTTTTAAAGTGGCTGTACCTACCGGATCCATGGAAAATACGATTTTGGTAGATGATAAGGTGGTTACCTTTCGCCTATCCTATTTGTTCCATGATCCGGAGCGGGGAGATATCGTTGTTTTCCCATTTCCGGATAATGAGAAAGAAGATTATATTAAGCGAATTATCGGATTACCGGGAGAAACCGTTGAGGGAAAAGCAGGCCTTGTTTATATTAACGGAGAACCGTTAGAGGAACCTTATGTAAAAGAAAAAATTAATCGGGATTTTGGACCTTATGAGGTACCGGAAGATCACTATTTTATGATGGGAGATAATCGGAATGAATCACAGGACTCAAGGTATTGGGATAACAAATTTTTAGCAGAAAATAAAATTAAAGGTAAGGCATTGTTTAAATACCCTAATTTTACATGGTTTCATTAAATATTAAGAAAAATAGAGCAGGAGGCGCACTAGGTACAAAGAAAGCTGCGGAGTATGTCCGCAGCTTTCTTTGTCGGTGCGCCATGCATGGCCATGGCGCATAACTCTATCGTAAATTACCAATTCAAAGTTAATTCTTGATTCAAGTGTCATAAGTCATATAAAAACAAAGAACATGAATAGGACCTTATATATTCAGATTGGCTAAGACCGGCTGACTGCAGTCAAAGTCAGGTAAGGCAGCCAAATGAATATATATAAGGTCCTATTCATATCAAAATTTTAAAATGACTTATGATACTCATTTTAATTCTTATACGGAGCAATCGCATCCTGAATTGTTTTTTCAAGGGATTCCTTGCCGTAATCATCTACTTCCTTCTTATTCTTTTCTCCATGCGTGAGGCAGCCGGCACCGCCGATGCAGCCGCCGATGCATGCCATGCCTTCGATGAAGTTGTTCGGGAGCACCTTCTTGGATGCTTTTAATAATGCGGTACGGCAGGCTTCAATTCCATCGCAGGCGATCGGATTTAAATCAAAGTCTTCGATCCCTTTCTCTTTGATCGCTTCCTTAACAGCTTCGGACAAGCCGCCGCTTCTCGCAAAGATTCTGCCGAAGTAGGAGGCGTTATCTAAGCTGTCCAAAGGAAGCTCCTCCAAATTAATATCCCGGCTGTCAATCAATGCCTGAAGTTCCTCGAAGGTTATGACATTATCGACATAAGGGGCTACTTCCGGCCGTTTTAATTCCATTTTCTTAGCCGTACAAGGCCCTATGAAAACTACCTTACTGGTTGGATCCGTTTTCTTAATATAACGGGAGATAGCAGTCATCGGGGAAGGATTATGGGAGATATGCTCAACCATAGCCGGGAACTGTTTCTTGATATAGTCAACAAATGCAGGGCAGCAGGAGCTGGTCAGAAAGCCTTTCTCAATCAGCTCGTCAGCTTCCGAATCAGCAACCATATCGGCTCCGAGAGCAGCTTCTATCACGGTGTAAAATCCGAGCTTCTTGATCGCGCTGATGATTTGACCAAGATTTGCATAACTGAACTGGCTCGCGATGGAAGGTGCAACGACTGCGTAGAGCTTGTAATCCCGGTTGTCATGGCTTTCTTTAATTAAATTGACGACATCAACAATTTGGGATTTATCCATGATGGCGCCAAAAGGACATTGATATACGCAGGCACCGCAGGAGATGCATTTATTATTATCAATTAATGCCTTTTTATTATCATCCATGCTGATCGCCTTCACTTTACAGGCATTCTGGCAGGGGCGTTTCTGATTACGGATTGCGGTATACGGACAGACCTGAGCACATCTGCCGCATTCTACACATTTCTCTTTATCAATATGGGCTTTCTGATGCTTATCAAAGGTGATGGCATTTCTTTTGCAGACATCCTCGCAGCGGTGTGCAATGCAGCCTCTGCAGGCATCGGATACCTCATAGCCGCCTACGGGGCATTCATCACATGCGATATCAAGAACTTCAATTACATTCGGGTTTTCTGCATTACCGCCCATAGCAATATTTATTCTTTCTCCGACAATTGCCCTTTCTTTATAGATACAGCAGCGCATGGTTGCTTCCGGACCTTGAACAATTTTTTGCGGAATACTGTATACTGCATGATGCAGATCATCCTGGAAAGCGCTTCTGGCTACTTCCCTTAATACCTTGTATTTTAAATGCTGGACTTTCGTATCAAATTTTCTTATCATGTTTGTTCCTTTCTAACTAACCCGATACAATGTTACTGTTCACACCCGGGCAAAGTCTATGATATGATAAAGCGTAATGAGGAAATGCAAGCTTGCT
>DOWG01000097.1:0-5129 GCA_003519685.1 Lachnospiraceae bacterium | reverse complement strand
GTCTCCGAATCGGATACATTTGTCGAAATCATAACATGGTATACATGTCGGGTGTGAATAGTAACGATACAATTACTAAAAATAACTTACATTAACTTTCTTACCCATTTTCTTCAAGCATTCCGCTAACTCATCGATCAGCCGCATCTTAATACTGAAATTTATCGGCAATTCCGGGTTTTGATGGGCGGGATTGATCGCTCTGCCGACGTAAAAGTTGATATCGGTAGCTTCTTCAAATAGAAGCTTCGCAATCAGGGAAGCGCCGTCTTCCTGTAGACTCCACTCGGTATTGCAGGTGTTGTCAGTGACATAATTCTTGGCATACGAAAGGACACGATTAATCGTGATAACTCCTTCTGTTACCAGATTTACTCCCTCAATCTTGGAGATGGGGGGAATTTCAGGATCCACGTAATCGAGTTCCGTATAAATCTCTTTACCAAGATATTTTGCCGCCAGGGCAGACGTTGTACCGCCGCATACAATATGTTTCCCTTCCTTTGCAAAGAACAGAGTCATCATTTTCTTGACATCCGCAGGGTTGGACGGCGGTCCGATTAATAAATTAATCGGCTCCCTTTTACGAATTTTTATCGCGGCAACGGTAGTATCGTCTCCCGGAAGATTCTCATAAAGCTGGCAGCATTGCTCCATCAAAATGGTGGAGATCATTTTCGCGGAATAACTTTTATCATAGACCGCTTCAAGAAATTCAATGATATTCTGCCTTTGCCATCCAAAGTTCAATGCCTTTCCGACTCCGGCATAAACTGCGCCATCACTCATTGCAACGAGGATATCTCCCGGAGAAAGTTCTATTCTGGATTTATAGATACTTTTATCACCAATTGTCATGTTTATCTTACTGTATTCACATGAAGTACCGTTATGTAGAAATATAACGTGGGGGTTATCGTATTGTATCACCTCTGCGGTTTTGTTGTCAACTATGTGAAGAATCGTAAAGGTGGAATAGGCAATCCCTCTTTTTTCACAAACCGGCAGCGTAGAGGCTACGGTGGTTACGCAATCCTCGATACTCATTTGATTCGCCAGCATAGTGGAAATGATTTTTGAAGTCAGGGTGGAAAGGATGCTTGCCTTTACACCGCTTCCAAGGCCATCGGCCAAAACCATAACGAGGGAATTCTCATCCTGTTCTACGATGTCGACATGGTCTCCGCAGAGCTGTTCTCCATATTTATTAACACTGAGGTAACCGACATCGGTACATAAATTATTCATTATTTAAGGTCTCCTTTAAATGTGTCAGTGCAATTTTTGTCTCCGCGGTGGTCTCTCCCAGGAGGGAAGCAATTTCCTGAACGACACGCATCTGCTTTTCAATTACCTTATCCGTTATCTCAATGCTCTGGCGGCTGACCTTCTCTTTCTTTATTCTGGCTTTTTCCTCTTCCGTAACATCCCGGAAGATGCTGATAATGATATGATATGTCCGATCGTAAATAATGGTTTCTTCAATATATTTGCTGTACTCGGCGAGGTAGGTCAGACGGTCACGAATATTTTTCCCGCCGGAGATCACTTCGAGATAGATGGCCGGATTTAGAATACGGACAACCGGAGCGCCTAGAATATCGCCTTTATGCTTAATATTAAGGATCTGCTTCGCAGCGCGGTTGATCTGCTGAACCTCAAGATCCTCGTTCAGGACAATGACACCGCTTGGCATATTATAAATGATATTGTCGGAGAAGTTCTCGGCTTTTTCCTTAAGAAATGGTAGGCACATGGTTAAGTCCGCCTTCCCTTGGAGGACAGCGATCGCTTTTTCCCTGCAGGTATTATAGCCGCAACTGCCGCAATTAAGTTCCTGCTCCGGAGAGGATTTCCCCATTTTATGCAGAATTTCTGCAATGGCACTGCTGCCCGGCATCGGATTGGTATGGCCAAGGTAAGCAAAGGGTTTGCTAAGCTTTTCACTTGCAGGGGAGGAGATATCGAAATCCTTTTCCTTCGCATAACGATTGACTGCAATATAGTCCGTCACCGGGGTACGCTGCTCTTTGTTCATTGCCGGACCTCCGATACAGCTTCCGACACAGGCGGACATCTCAATAAAGCAGTGGGAGAGTTTTCCACTGATGATATCCTTCAAGGCCTGTATGCAATTCTCTGTTCCGTCGATTGCGATGTAATCATAGTTCGTGTTCTCGATGATCATGGAACGGATAATTCCTCCCGCGGTAGGGAAAAGTCTTGCTCTGCCTGCCTCCATGGTCTCCTTGCCGGTGGAGGGGGAAAGGGAGATTCCTTCCTTCTGAAGCCATCCGGATAGTTCCTCGAAGGTAAGTACACAGTCCACAAGGCCGGCGTATTGATCCGCCTCCTCCTTCTTGGAAATGCAGGGACCGACGAAAACGGTGTAGGAATCCGGATGCTCCTCCTTTATTTTCAGACAGTGTGCCTGCATGGGGGATACGACCTTCGCTAGATAAGGCAGGGCCTCAGGAAAATATTTCTGAATTAAAGAATTGACGGAATGGCAGCAGGAAGAGATGATTACTTTTCCATCCTCTTGCCGGAGAAGTTTCTCATATTCTCTTTTTACTATGGTAGCGCCGAGCGCAGTTTCGGAAGCTCCGGCAAAACCAAGCTGTTTAAGGGCTTCTTCCATGCCTGCAATGTCAACCCCGTAAAAATTTGCAACAAAAGAAGGGGCAACACTGACATATACAGGTTTCCCCGAAGCAATCAATTCTTTGGCTTTGTCTACATCGTTTTTGATCTGCTTGGCATTTTGCGGACATACGACAAAGCATTCTCCGCATAGAATACATTGATCCTTAACGATGTGTGCCTGATGATCCGCAAACCGAATCGATTTCACCGGACAATGGCGGATACATTTATAGCAATTCTTGCAATTTGCTTTTTTCAATTGTATATAATAATCCATATTTTAATCCCTCTTATTTCTAATGCTACCTTATGAAAAATGGGAGAAAACATGCTTTTCAAAAAATTCATTGAAATTGTCTTTGGATACCCCACATATAATCTCGTCATTAATTTTCACAGATACTCCATCTTTGCATTTACCAAGGCAGAAAGCAGCGGACAAATTGACTTTATCCTCAAGGTGATGAGCAGCTAATTCTTGCTTCATTAATTGAATAACATCATAGGACCCTTTCAGATGGCAGGAACTTCCGACACAAACATAAATATTCATTATGAATTCTCCTTTATTTCCTTTATTAATTTAATTACTGGATTGATGAAAGTTTGTTGACTTTGTGTATGTAATATTTGACTTACCGTTATGGTATCTGGAGAAAATTTTAAAAGCTTGTTAACCCATCATCAGCAATATAATTATAATACATTGTTAATTTTATGTCAATGTATACCGGGCAATCTTTCTATGGATTTGTCAGCGGTATTTTCTGTAAATAGAGCCTGTCTTGTCAGAGGGATAAGAATGAATCTGCCTTTGCGGAAAGAAGGCCGGCTCCTTATTCTTTCAGATATTCTTCGTTCCATGCAATTACTTTCTGCATGGCCTCCAGCCCCGGCGCGCCGATGGTATTTCGTTTATTGACGCAGGTTGTTAAGCGGATGGCATCATAGATATCCGCTTGAAAAGCAGGGCTGAATTTTTGAAACTCCTCTAGGCTTAACTCTTCTAAAACAGTCGAATGGTCAATACAGTACAGCACCAGCTGTCCGATGATACCATGGGCATCCCGGAAGGGAACGCCTTTTCCGACAAGGTAATCGGCGGCATCGGTGGCATTGGTAAAGCCATTTTTCGCACTGCTCTCCATTGTATGTTTATGGATTTTCATGGTGGAAAGCATGCCGGTAAATAAGGTAAGACAGCCTTTTACGGTATCTATAGCATCAAAGGTTACTTCCTTATCCTCCTGCATGTCTTTGTTATAGGCAAGGGGAAGACCCTTCATTGTGGTTAAGAGAGAGAGTAAGGCACCATAGACGCGACCGGTCTTCCCGCGTACAAGTTCTGCAATATCTGGATTCTTCTTCTGCGGCATGAGGCTGGAACCGGTAGAATACGCGTCGTCCAATTCGATAAATTGGTATTCATTGCTGTTCCATAGGATGATTTCCTCGCTGAAACGGCTAAGATGCATCATAATAACAGACAGAGCACTTAGGAGTTCGATTAAGTAATCCCGATCGGATACACTATCCATACTATTTAAAGTCGGACCGTCAAAGCCAAGTAAGGAGGCGGTATAACTGCGGTCTAGCGGATAGGTCGTACCGGCCAGAGCACCTGCTCCGAGGGGGCACAGATTCATCCGTTTATGGATATCATGCAGCCGTGAACGGTCTCTCCTAAACATTTCAAAATATGCACCCAAATGATGGGCCAGGGTAACCGGTTGGGCCTTCTGCAGGTGCGTAAAACCGGGGAGAAAGNNTTTTGGTATTCTCCTTCATCATGAAGTGAAGCGTAGATAGCAGATTTTTGAGCAATCCATCCAATTCCTTCATTTCATCCCTTACGTATAGTTTCATATCAAGGGCAACCTGGTCGTTACGGCTCCTTCCGGTATGAAGCTTCTTCCCTGCTTCCCCGATCCGTTCGATCAGATGCGCTTCAACAAAGCTGTGAATATCCTCGCTTTCCTGATCAATTTCTAAATCACCGTTTGTGATATCCTCCATAATTCCATTCAGACCTTGGATAATCTGATTCTTTTCCGTATCGGTTAAGATACCCTGCTTTGCTAGCATCGTAACATGGGCTATGCTGCCCGTAATATCCTGCTTATATAATTTGCGGTCATAGGAGATCGATGCATTAAAATTATGAACCAGCTGATTGGTTTCCTTGGTAAAACGTCCGCCCCAAAGTTTCATTACTGACACCTCTTTCTATTATTTGTGAAATGGAAGCTTCGCAGTGAAAAAACAGAGTCAGCAAGCAGCCGGCTTTCTAAATTAATTGCGAAGCTCCCGTTGTGAAATATGCAGGTTGAAATAATTGCAATTATCATACCTTTTTTTTATAAAATATGCAAGAGGAAATGTTATAATTATTCATATATATTTATAAAAATCCATATTGTCAAGCTGCTTCATAGTTACTGTTCACACACCAATAAAGTCTATAATATGATTAGCCCGACAAA
>DOWG01000205.1 GCA_003519685.1 Lachnospiraceae bacterium | reverse complement strand
ACTTTTATCGGTTTAGTATTATTTCTAACCGGAGTTAACGTAGGATTTATGCCTGCCGGTAATTTTCTGGGAAGTGAACTGGCCGGCGGAGACTACCAATGGACTCTTATTCCGCTTGGAATGCTGCTTGGCTTTTTCATCGTCGCGGCCGAGCCTGCCGTAAGCGTATTGAAGCAGCAGGTAGAAGATATTACCGAAGGACATATTTCAGGAAAGGTATTGGGCCTTAATTTATCCATAGGCGTTGCGATATCCGTCGGACTTTCTATGCTGCGGGTAGTAACAGGAATTTCTATTTGGTATATGGTTTTACCGGGATATGCCATTGCCTTGCTATTAACTTTTTTTGTTTCACCATTATTCACGGCCATAGCATTTGATTCCGGAAGCGTTGCCTCCGGTCCATTAACAGCTACCTTCCTGCTTCCTTTTGCAGTAGGTGCCACGCAGGCAATCGGAGGAAATGTTCTTACCGATGCGTTTGGGATTGTTGCCATGGTGGCCATGACTCCTTTAATCACGATTCAAATCCTTGGAGTGGTTTATCGGGTTAAATCCGCAAGGATTTCCAAAAATGTATCGAACGTTTATCAGGAGAATGCGATCATTGATTATAGTCAGGAGAATACGATCGTTGATTACAGTCAGGAGGATACCATCGTTGATTACAGTCAGGAGGATAGCGTAACAGAGGACAGCATAATGGAAGTTAGCACTGCAGGAAATAACATGGAGAAAGCTCACGTAACAGGCAAAGACAGCCTGGCGAAGGATCCTGCAGCGGAAGATAATACAGTGAAAGCTGCCTCCAAGAATAAGGACGCCTCAATAGCCTCAGCGAATGCCGGAGCAGTTTCCGAAGAAGCAACAATACGGTTGAAAGAGGATGACCGTATAGAGTATAATGAAAATAATAACACGGAAAACCACCGATCAGGTGAACAGGAGGATGATTGATGGACAATATTGCAAATGCGCATCATCGAATACAATTGCTAACTACAATTGTGGATTATAGTCTGGGTCATAAATTTATTGACATATATAGGAAGGGCGAAGTACCGATTAGTCTTATCTTGCATGGAAACGGGGCAGCCAACTCAGAAATCTATGATATTCTCGGGTTTGGCGAACCTAAGAAAGCGATTATTCTGAGTATATTGACAGAAACTATGGCGCAGTGGATGTTACACGACCTTCGCGTTAAGATGAAGTTTAACAAACCCGGGACCGGTATCGCATTTACCATCTCCTTATCCAGCTGCAGCAGCATTCTATCGCAGTGCTGCTCTACAGCGGAAAGCAAAGCCCAAACGGAAAGAGAGGAAATTCATATGATGCAGAAAGAACCTTATGATTTAATACTATCCATCGTATCCGGAGGATTGTTCAGTGAAGTAATGGACGTTGCCAAAGCAGCAGGCGCAACCGGCGGAACTCTTGTACATGCACGGGGTGTCGGTTCCGAGGAAGCCGCCAAATTCCTGGGGATTACGATTCAGCCGGAAAAGGATATTGTTATGATTCTATCTCCGCATGAAAACAGGCAAAAAATCATGGAGACGATTACTCATAAGTTCGGTCTGTCAACCAAAGGCAAGGGGATATGCTTCTCTCTTCCGGTCAGCGCAGCACTGGGATTGGAAACCCTAGATTAAAAAATGCCCGGTACAGGGGAGACATATCCTATATCTTCCCTGTACCGGACATTTTCATTTATCCACAATAATACTTTAAGAATTCTATTCCTATGCTAATTTAGATTTTGCAACTTCTGCTAATGCTGCAAAGCCTTCTGCATCGTTGATTGCCATCTCAGAAAGCATCTTTCTGTTGATATCAACATTAGCCAGCTTTAAGCCATACATAAATCTGCTGTAGGAAATGCCATTCATTCTGGCTGCCGCATTAATTCTTGCAATCCATAACTGTCTGAACTGTCTCTTTCTCTCTTTTCTGCCAGCGAAAGAGGTTGCTAATGCACGCATTACTGATTGTTTTGCTACTCTATATTGTTTTGATCTGGCACCTCTATAACCCTTAGCCAGTTTTAGCACTCTATTATGTTTCTTTCTAGCGTTCAATCCGCCTTTTATTCTTGCCATTGTTCTATTTCCTCCTTATCAACAATCTCTTCTCTTACAGATATGGTAAGATTTTCTTCATATTCTTAACATTAGTTGCATCCGTCATAGCTGCTTTTCTGAGATTTCTTTTTCTTTTAGCGGATTTCTTCGTTAAAATATGGCTCTTATAGGCCTTCATTCTTTTTAATTTTCCAGTACCTGTTTTTGTGAAACGCTTCGCTGCTGCTCTGCTTGTTTTTAATTTTGGCATGATATTTCCTCCTTAAGAATTAATACAGTTGGGACAATCTATAAAAAGATGTCTGACTGTCCCCACTGCTGTAATATTTAGTATTTTAACGTTTTTCTGATAAGAACATTGTCATGTTTCTGCCTTCGAGCTTTGCAGGCTTATCAATTACTGCGACATCCTCGAGTCTGGCAAAAAATTGATCCAAGATTGTCTTTGATGATGCGGTATGCGCCATCTCACGGCCACGAAAACGTAAGGATACTTTAACTTTATCCCCCTTACTCAGGAATTTTCTGGCCTGGCTTGCCTTCGTATTCAAATCATTATCATCGATGTTCGGTGATAAGCGGATTTCCTTTACATCGGTAACCTTTTGCTTTTTCTTGGCTTCTTTCTCTTTTCTAGCCAGTTCATACCGATACTTGCCGTAATCGATAATCTTACAAACGGGTGGTTTTGCTGTCGGAGCAATCTTCACAAGATCCAGTTCTGCTTCTCTTGCTAACTTTATTGCTTCTCTTGCCGACATTATCCCCAACTGCTCTCCGTTTTCACCAATCAGGCGAATTTCTTTGTCCCTGATTTGTTCATTAATCATTAAATCGCTAATAGTACTGCACCTCCATAAGCTAAATCTCTCATTGCAAAGTTTCCGTTGCGGCTCGTTTACCGCATCGCCCTAATTCATGGCAGTATTTTCTGCATAAAAAAGGTGAATAATTAAGATTATCCACCTACAAATTCCCATAATTTTCTCGCAACCGAGATCATATGATATTCTTTTGCTGACCCTTTCACTGTAGTAACTACGCTAGGGGTGAGAGATGGATACTCTTCTTTTAATAAACTGTAGCAAATAACTCACAGCCTTGTTATTGTAACATACGGAAAGTGCTCTGTCAACCACAATATTTTCGAATTAAATAATTTTCGAATTAAATAATTTCTGGTTACTATTCACACCCTATATGTATACCATGCTATGATTTCGACAAA
>DOWG01000136.1 GCA_003519685.1 Lachnospiraceae bacterium | reverse complement strand
TGTGAACTTCACGGAGTGAAGGGCGGTATGAACCATTGCCAGGATGAAATGAAGTCAGCTGTTAAAGCCGGATATTGGAACCTGTTCTCCTTCAACCCTGCACTTAAGGCAGAAGGTAAGAATCCATTTACTCTGACTTCCAAACCGGGAGACGGAACCTACCAGAACTTCCTGAACAACGAAACACGTTACAGCCGTCTGACCCGTTCCTTCCCGGAGCGTGCAGAAAAGCTGTTCACGGCTTCCGAAGAAGCTGCTCAGGAACGTTATGAGCATCTGTTAAAGTTAGTAGAGTTATATAAATAAAGAAAACGTTACTATTCACACCCGACATGTTTACCATGTTATGATTTCGACAAATTACAAATACTCCTTATCGGATATCATTTGTCAAAATCATATGATAGACTTTATCAAGGGTGTGAACAGTAACAAGAAAACAGCAATACCGCAGATCGGTTTTTGATCTGCGGGTATTAAAAAAGGATCGGCACACGAGGTATTAATTCGTGTGCCGATCCTTTTCCTATGCTTTTAAGCTACGTATATGTTTATTTCGATAAGCCAGACAACTGAATATGGCGCCTAAGGTACCCGTACATAGGAACATAACTGCCATACCGCTGCCGGAACTGTTTCCGACTATTTTCTGCAGCATAATCGCTGCGGCATGATCGGAAGCCATAAATGGTTCGAATACATAATCAGCCAGATAGCCGCCCAGTAAAATCCCAACCGGGATCGTCGAAAATTGGATCGCATTTCTTATGGAAAATATTCTTCCCTGCATATGCACCGAAACGGTCTGATATAATATAATACTCTGTCCTGCCATGATAAACGGAACGGGAATGCTTGCTGCCAATCCGGCAATACACCACGCCGGGAGATTTCTTCCGATTCCCATTAGCAAATCACCAAGTAGGAAAGAAAGCGATGTAGAAAAATAAATCATCTTTAAGGGATCCTTTTTCCTTCTTCCGACGGTAACCAGGATTCCGCCGATAATGCCGCCGATTCCAAGGGTCCCGTTGACAATGCCATAGACCGTACTATTGCCGTCACTCCTGGATAAAATCATGGGTGTCAAAATGTTTTCGTAGGTCAACCGTGAAAAGAAATTAATCAGTGCCATACTTAGCATGATGTATAAAATTCCTTTGTTCTGCTGCAGAAAAGCCCGGCCTTCCTGCAATCCATCGAAAGGATTTTTTATCCCATTGTGATCTAGACGGACCGGTTCCGGAATTGTCACAAAAAACACTGTTCCCATTGCAAAAAAGAAGGTTATAAAATCGATAAACAGTACCGTTCTCAGCCCGCCAAAAGCCATAATCATTCCGGCAAGAACGGGAGAGGATACGGTGACTAAATTACTGGAAAAGGAATTCAGCCCGCTGGCTTTCTCGTAGTTCCTGTTCGGCACCAATAAACCGGTAACAATGGAGCTGGCCGGAGATTGAAAGGCATTCATAAACCCGACAATAATATTAATAATATAAATCTGTCCGATGGACATCAAATCCATGTGAATACTAAAAAATATGCTCGCAGTACCTAGTGCTGCTATCGTATCCGATAAAATCAGAATCGCCTTTTTGGAGTGCTTATCCACAAAGCTGCCGGCGAAAATACTTACCAGTACGTAGGGTAAATAAGAGCAAAAAGCCATCAGGGATACCGTCATTGCAGAACCAGTCTGCCCAAAAGCCCAAATGGTAAGGGCGTGTCCTGTCATAGCGCTGCCAAGCTGTGATACCACCTGACCAAACCAAAATAGTAAATAATTTGTTTCTTTCTTCTTCATTGTATTTTCTCCTTATAAGCTATTTTTCTTCTTATAAGTACAAAATCCAATGCGGACGAATTTTTTAAATAGTGAAGTTACTCTGTACAGGCTTCGTCCATTCATCAGACCTTGTACAGAGACAGACGCTCATATTAATTATTTTTAGAGTAAGCATATCTTCCCTCATTTCTGCGCAGCTTCTTGCATCTTAAGGAGTCTGCACCTGCGCGGTTTATGCAGTTTCATAGCTACTGAAATCTATTATAGCGGATCCCGGCTAAATAGTAAATCTCAACTCCGAAATTGACATAGACTCAAATAGATTACTTAAATAGATTTAGAGCTATTCCCAGATCGTTGTTGCCAAGGGTTTACATGAATGGTAAAATGAGGATACATTTAGCAAAGTAAAGGGGAATGGGGAAATGGGACGGGTAAAAACAGAATGCGAAAAACAATTTTTAAAGAACAATAAAAAGAATTTCTTTATGACTATTCTGGCATTAATCTTATGCACTGTTATGAATATTGCGATGGCATTTATGTTGCAGTATTTTATTGAAGCCGTAGAATATGAAAGCAGCGAAATCCTTTCAAAAGGATTTTCAATAGGAAATGCATATCTTATTATTTATGCTGCATTTAGCTTTTTGAAAAGGAACTATAAGAATGCCTATATGCGGAAGGCGCTTTCTCAGTTTAAGGATTATATTTTCAAAAGAATGCTTGATAAATCAATTTCACAATTTGGAAATGGTACATCCGCAAAATTTATTTCTGCATTTTCCAATGATTTAACCTCGATTGAAACCAATTATCTGGCAGGAACTATAAATCTTATCCTTACCATGATGCTATTTATCGGAGCAGCAATTGCTGCCTTGTACCTTCAATGGATATTGGCGCTGCCAATCCTTGCAGTATCCCTTGTTTGTATCCTGTTCTCCTTAAAATACGGAGAAAGATTGGTAGCGAAGGAGAAGCAAACCTCAGAAGAAAATATGGATTTTGTTGCTCAGGTCAAGGATCTGCTGAATGGCTTTATTGTAATTAAGAGCTTTAAAGCAGAGAAAGAGGTTCTGCAGATCTTTCGTCAGAAAAATAAGAAGCTGGAAGCCACGAAGCAGGGTAGACGGGTTACTTCCGATACCGTTTCGATCTATAGTGATATTTCTTCTATTGTTGTGAATATTATGATCTTTGGATTAGGCTTTTACTTCGCTTATAAAGGCAGGATGTCAATTGGTATGGTAATTGCTTTTATCCAGCTGGGCAATTATATTTTGTCACCGATTCGGAATCTTGCGCCTTTGATCAGTAACAGAAAGGCAGCGATAAAGCTGATAGAACGACTATCGGATGAGATTGAGAAGACCGAGGAAAAACCGGAAGGCATCGTCCTTGCGGATTTTAAAAAGGATATTGTATTTCGTAATCTGAACTTTGCCTATGCGGAGGATAAGACGGTACTGGAGAACATTAATCTGCGCTTCGAAAAGGGAAAGAGTTACGCAATCGTCGGAGGAAGCGGCAGCGGGAAATCAACCTTACTGAAATTATTATTGGGATATAATACGGATTATGAAGGCGACTTGTTGATTGATGGAATTCCAATCAAAGAGATCAATTTGGAAAGTCTGTATGATCATATATCAATTATTCAACAGGATGTATTTCTGTTTGATAGCTCGATTAAAGACAATATCACGATGTTCCGGTCCTTTGATGAGACGAAGGTGGCAAATGCTATCGAGCAGGCTGGTCTGTCTACGCTCATTGAGGAAAAGGGTGAGGATTACTCCTGCGGTGAGGGCGGTATGAACCTCTCCGGCGGGGAGAAGCAAAGGGTATCGATTGCCCGTTGCCTAGTAAGGGAAACGCCGATTCTATTAATGGATGAAGCCACGGCAGCATTGGATAATAATATTGCTCAGATGGTAGAGAACAAAATTTTAAGCATTGATAATCTCACCAGGATCATTGTGACCCATCGCCTGAATGAAGCTATCATGAGAAAGTATGATACGATCTTTGTTATGAATCGAGGAACAGTGATCGAACAAGGCAGCTTTGATGAGCTGATGAATAAGCAGGGGTATTTCTATTCGTTGTATAGTGTGTCACAGGCGGAATAATTGGTAATTACCTTTAGTAAGAACCATTCTTTCTACTTACCGGAAATCCGATCTTTATTCGGAAGTTCTATTTCAAATGTTGTGCCGCTTGTTTGTGAACTAGATACCTGGATGCTTCCGGAATGCAGCTTTACAATCTTATATGCAATGGTCAGACCAAGGCCGTTGCCTTGGCTTGTATGGGAAGAGTTTCCCTGATAAAATTTATCGAAAATATGTTTTTGAACCTCTTCCCCCATTCCGGNNTCGGCGGGGGAAAACTTTATCGCATTATCAATAAGATTGATCCAAACCTGGTTCATGAGTTCTTCATTTCCGTAAAAAGAGATTTCGTCACAATCAAAGTCGAAAGAAACTTTTTTGGAGGACCATTTTTGAGCCATCATGGCAATAGCAAGACGGATTTGCTCGGTAAGGTTATATTCTTTTGGTGAGGAAAGGAAAGTTTGATTTTCAACCTTTGATAGGTTCAGTACATTGGTGGCTAGCTGGGAAAGCCGCTC
>DOWG01000141.1 GCA_003519685.1 Lachnospiraceae bacterium | reverse complement strand
ACTTCTTCTAATCCCTCCGGCTGCAGGGATGTTTCGCAAACGCCTAAAATACAAAAATATCAGAAAGGAAGATTGAAAATGTTTCAATTACTGGTTGTTGAAGATGATAAGAACCAAGCCCGGCTAATGAATGCAATTCTTAGCCATGCCGGTTACAAAGTATATCTTGCTGCAGATGGTAATGCCGCACTTAACGTTTTGGATAAACAGCATATCGACCTGATTGTTTTAGATGTTATGATGCCCGTCATGGATGGCTATGAGCTGACGGAAATCCTCCGCAGCAACGGAAGCATGATTCCCATTCTTATGGTAACAGCCAAACAGCTTTCTTCTGATAAAATCAAGGGTTTTCAGGCCGGAACCGATGACTACATGATAAAGCCGGTGGATGAGGATGAAATGCTATGGCGCATTAAGGCGCTGCTTCGAAGATCGCAGGCAATCAGCGAACGCAAGCTTAAAATCGGGGAAGTAGTCTTAGATTATGATGCATTAACGGTAACCCGCGGAGAAGAAAAGCAGACCCTACCGCAGAAGGAATTCTACCTTTTGTATAAGTTGCTTTCCAACCCCGATCATATTTTTACAAGACTCCAGCTCATGGATGAAATATGGGGAATGGAATCCGAAACGGTCGATACCACAGTTAACGTGCATATTACAAGACTTCGCAAAAGATTTGACACCTACCCGGAGTTTGACATTGTTGCCATTCGAGGGGTAGGATACAAGGCGGTGAAAAACATTGAATAGGAATAGAAAACGTAAAAAATTATCCCGCTGGAGACTTACTCTGGCCTTTACTCTCATTATATTTATCGTATTTTTGCTGACATCTGTCATCGTCGCCGCCATTTTATTTGTCGGTAATTACTTTGGCATCCTTTCCATCTCAGAGCTCAGCAATTCGCTGCTATCGCTTATCTATCTTGCACTATTTAGTATATTGATAGGTACTCTGCTTACCGCCATATTAAGCCGGATACCTTTAAAACCTTTTAATGCGATTATAACAGCAACGGATACCCTGGCATCCGGAGATTTCAGCGTTCGCCTCAATCTTAAAGGAACTCCCGAGATACAAAGATTTACCACCAGCTTTAATCATATGGCAGAGGAACTCGAAAGTTCTGAAATGCTGCGGACGGATTTTGTAAACAACTTCTCCCACGAATTCAAATCTCCGATCGTATCTATCCGTGGATTTGCGAAGATGCTAAAATATAATGATCTTACGAAAGAGGAGTACAACGAATATCTTGATATCATAATCAGTGAATCAGAGCGACTTTCCAAGCTAGCCACCAATGTATTGAACCTATCAAAGGTTGAAAATCAGACTTTCCTTTCCTCACCAAAAGAATATAACCTTACCGAGCAAATCCGTCTTGCTGTTGCCATGATGGCTCAAAAATGGTCCTCCAAAAAGGTTTCTTTCGATTTTGATTGTGACGAAATCTTTTTTTACGGAAATGAAGAGCTCATGAACCAGGTTTGGATCAATCTTATTGATAATGCAATAAAGTTCTCCCCCGCCAACGACGATATCAATATGAGTTTAAAGTGTCAAGGCAATACCATCCTTTTTACCATTCATGATAACGGCCCCGGAATGGGGGAAGAGGTTCAAAAACATATTTTCGATAAATTTTATCAGGGAAACTCTTCTCATACAAGCCAAGGCAACGGCCTTGGTCTAACCATTGCATATAAGATTGTAAAGCTGCATTCCGGAAGCATCCAGGTATCTAGTTCACAAACAAGTGGCACAACATTTGAAATAGAACTTTCGAATAAAAACCCTTAAACTGTGGTGTCTATTCAGATTCCGCTAATCGAATAGCTCCACAGAGATCCCTTTGATCAGAATTTCACCGTGTCCTCCTGTCAGCCGCAGGGTATTATTATTTCCTTTGTTTATTCTTACCGTAAGACCGGTAATTCCGGAGCATAATGCACCATCTTCCTTACTCACAGCATTAACCAAAGAATAATCCATATGATTTACCATAAGATTCACTTTTGTCAACCGCTCCCTGGTGAAATAGTGAATACGAATGATTGCTCTTCCACCCTTACCTCCATCTACCCTATTAAACTGACAGCAAGCACATCCTGATTTAGATTACCAATCACCACGGTATCTATATCTCCCGGTATTTTCATCAGGGAAGCTCCGTTTTCTAAGAGTGCATCCTCTGCTCTGTATTTCATATTTTCCTTCTTAACAGAAGGTACGGAGGCAGTAGATTTTACACCTGTAGAACCTCCTTCTCCGCTTTAAAGCTTTTAATTACAATAAAACCATTCAGCAGGTCCTTGACCTGAGCGACAAAATCCATATTTTCTTCCGAGGTTTGCTTCTCCTTCGCTACCAATCTTTCTCCGTATTTTAAGGAGAACAGGATACATACTAGGGATACTGCAAGGATTGGCAGCGCCAATATCCATTGAAGGTACAAGGCAGCAATTGCTGCTCCGATAAATAGCATCATGGTAAGGATAAGATTTATAGTTCCTGCTAAATAATTGCTTTCGATTGAAGTTAAGTCATTGGAGAATGCAGAAATAAATTTTGCGGATGTGCCATATCCAAATTGGGAAATTGATTTATCAAGCATTCTTTTGAAAATAGCTGAGAATGGGTTTTTAATCTTCCAACATTACTTCTCTCTTCACACTAGTGGTTTCCGGTTTTCAATCGCATTTATTAACTGGTATGCTTTATTTCCCTTTTCCACAGCATTTCTTATATTTCTTACCGCTACCGCAAGGACACGGCTCGTTCGGATAAATCTTCTTCTCCTTAACTACTGTTTCACCAAAATATAACGGTTCGTCATTTTCAGAAGCATATTTTAAAACGTATTCGTTATATTCCCCCTGGCATTGATTAATTTTATTTTGGTATTCCATTGCCTTCTCATGGTCGCCAATAGCCTCATAGATTTCCTGAGCACGGATAAACAGCATTTCATTTTCTATTATACACGGAGCATTCGTAATATATTGCTCAGCAATTGTTTTAGCCTTTTCAAAATCTTCCCTTTCCATCAGACAAAACAAATAAATATTAATGCAATTCGGATTATCCGGTTCATCTTCCAACCATGCTTCAAACAAGTTATCACATTCGCTGTAATTTTGCATGTCATTAAGCGCTTCCCCTATTGCAGTTCGATAATTGTCTGATGAATCCTCCTGCCACGCAAATAATTCAATAACATCCTTACAGAATTGTATTCTTTCCTGAAACATTCCTGCGTTCGAAAATTCCATTTCCATATCTTGCAGCCAGTTATAGAGGTCATATCGAAACTCTGTCTTATCATCAATATCAATAGCCTCGGGCTTCCTTACTATACCGTCTGCACCTATAACATAATATTCATCAATAACCCACTGCTTAATCTTATCCCATACCAACACAAACTGTCGAACTGCTTCGGTAGTCTTATTTTCATATAACGCATCGTAAACTTTATGTTTAGCCTGAAGAATCTCATCCTTCTCATCACCGAAAGCCTGTACTATATTGTCGAATATATAATTATCCTCCACCAATTCCTTAAGTTTCAGTTCATATTTTTTCTCATCGAATTTCTTCCCATCCGAGAGTATGTCATATATTTCCCCAAGTACAACTGCCGCTATTTTCTCTTTTGCTTCCTGCTTAGAACACCCCTGTTCTTGAAGCTGTAAAAATGTCCTCTTTGTACATGGTGGATCATTTGCGTTAATTTGATTATCTATCACCTCAATTATTTGTTTTTTCAATCGTAAATTTGCCATTATTCTACCTCCATATATCCGTATTTCAGTCTTGCTACTTATTCCCCTTTATAATCACAGTATTCCTATTCTATACATTTAGGTTAACGTACTAAATGCTCTCTGAAAACAGGATACCATTTTATGTTCTGAATTTAGAATCATATCAATTGCGATGATTGAAAATGCAAACATTTCTATGTAGATTATAACTCTAATTTCATTCAATAATCAATGTATAATAATAAGCGGATAGCCACGCGCCAAAAGGGAACTCCACTCAAGCCGATACTTAAGCCCGCAGAAAGTATATGATGAAACTCCTCCCAAGTTGACATCTGATCTCCCGCCCACTGGATTGGGTACTTCTGCTGCCCCTTATATCCGGCTCTGCTAAACAAAACTCTGTCCTTTCCGACAAAGCGGCTATAGGCTTTTATATAGCTTGCCGCATACCCATTTCTCATTTCTAGTCCGGTGCATCCGTTTGCTGCGACAACATCATCACTTAATATGAATTCTCCACCATCGGTTTTAAATCCGTCAACTCCCAGCGTAAGGAGATATTTTCTCTTCTCAAACCACCAGTCAACCGCCTCCGGATTGGTAAAGTCCAAGAGAAGTGATCCCGCGAACCAATGATCCTCCGGTATGGTGTAGCGGCTATCTGGCTGATTATGTATCCGACCATTTATGGCTTCCAATCATGCCGCAGCGATTATACTGCAGAAAATAGTCGGAAACAGTTCCGGTAGCGGTATGGCAGTTATGTTCCTATGTACGGGCACCTTAGGCGCCATATTCAGTTGTCTGGCTTATCGAAATAAACATATACGAAGTTTAAAAGCATAGAAAAAGGAGTGGCACACGAGATATAAATTCGTGTGCCTCTCCATCTTTAATGCCTGCAGATTCAAAAATAAGTCTGCGGTATCGTTATAACAGCAATCCTATGGAAGGCTGTTTTCTTTATTTATATAGCTCTACCAACTTTAACAGATGCTCATAACGTTCCTGAGCAGATTCTTCGGAAGCCGTGAACAGTTTTTCTGCACGCTCCGGGAAGGAACGAGTCAGACGGCTGTAACGTGTTTCGTTGTTCAGGAAGTTCTGGTAGGTCCCGTCTCCCGGTTTGGAAGTCAGAGTAAATGGATTCTTACCTTCTGCCTTAAGTGCAGGATTGAAGGAGAACAGGTTCCAATATCCGGCTTTCACAGCTGCCTTCATTTCATCCTGGCAATGGTTCATACCACCCTTCACTCCGTGAAGTTCACA
>DOWG01000208.1 GCA_003519685.1 Lachnospiraceae bacterium | reverse complement strand
TATGATTTCGGCAAATGATATCCGACAAGGAGTATTTGCATTCGTCTCCGAATTCGAATACATTTGCCGAAATCATATTGTAGACTTTGCTCAGGTGTGAATAGTAACGACCACTTTGATCGGAAACCATGAATTCATTGACATATACCGGTGAGACTTTTATAATAAACCATACACATATCATAATACTGAAAATCGGTATAGCAGGTTATATCCCTGCAACACAAAAATATACACGCAGATTGGAGCTGACCTATGAAATACGTCTTTATTATCCTGGTTGTTATATTATTCCTTTTCGTACTCAGTCTTTGGAATGAGAAGCAGCTCGCTAAAAAGCGAAAAGCGCAATTAAAAAAAGAGTGGGGACAGATACCGGAAGAGGAGTATACCTCGGAAAAGTTCGACTCTTTGAAGGAGTTTTATAGATCCATTCAGGAGGATCGTTATGATGTCGATGATATTACATGGAATGACCTGGATGTGGACGACATCTATATGTTAATGAATAATACGCAAAGCTCGATTGGAGAGGAATATTTATATGCGCTCCTTCGAAAGCCCTGCCTTTCGAAAACTGAGCTGGAGGAACGCAACCGGCTAATCCATTTCTTTAATCATAAGGAGGAGCAGAGAATTGCCCTGCAAACCGCGATAAAAAGCGTTGGCAAGCTTCAGCAGATATCGGTTTATCAATACATCAACCGACTAGATGAACAGAAATCCCAGAGTAATCTGCCACATTATTTTATGGCTTTCGGATTGCTTTTATCGGTGGGCTTAATCTTTGTTAACCCAGCCTATGGCGGTATTTGTACATTGATTTTTGCCGTCAATAATATCATTCAATACTATAAACGAAAGGCTGAAATTGATAAATATCTTACGGTAGTTGCCTATATTCTCCGCCTTTTAGACAGTATCGGCGATATTGAAAAACTGAACATCGAAGAAATCAGCCAATACACGGATACATTGCGTAAGGACAAAGCAGTCTTTAAGCCATTTATCCGGGGAGCCGCCATACTGACCTCCCGATCGGTCAGTGGCAATCTATTGGACACTTTTGTGGATTATCTCCGTATGCTGTTTCATTTGGACCTGATCAAATTCAATTCCATGATAACAATTTTTAAAAAGAACCGGGAGGTATTAAACCGGATATTTATTAACGTCGGCCTCTTGGATAGTATGGTTGCCGTGGCATCCTTTCGTGAAATGCTTCCTTACTATTGTGAGCCGGAGCTGACGAAGGGCGGAAGACCATTTCTATCGGTTACGGATTTGTATCATCCTTTATTAAGCAATCCGGTTCCAAACTCGATTTCGGAAACCGATTCGGTATTAATCACCGGTTCCAATGCTTCGGGAAAATCAACCTTTATTAAGACCATGGCGATCAATGCAATTTTATCGCAGACAATCTTTACTTCCATCAGCAGAAAATACCGTGCAAGCTATTTTATTGTATTCTCCTCCATGGCCCTTCGGGATAATATTTTCAGTAATGAAAGCTACTATATCGTAGAGATTAAGTCCTTGAAGAGAATTCTGGATCATATAAATCCGGAAATACCGATTCTCTGCTTTATCGACGAGGTACTTCGCGGAACCAATACTCTGGAACGTATTGCAGCCTCTTCTCGAATCCTTGCATCTCTGGCGCAGAAGAACGCCCTTGTATTTGCCGCCACACATGATATTGAATTAACTCATATCTTAGAGGAGCATTATAGAAATTATCATTTTCAGGAACGTATTGCAGATAATCAGATTCTGTTTGATTATCAATTGCATTCGGGCCGTGCGGTGTCCAAGAATGCAATTAAGCTTCTTGGCGTGTTGGGATATTCCAGAAAAATTATTGACGAAGCAGAACAGGCAGCGGAAGAATTTATGCGGGTTGGTGAGTGGAGTAAAATTCAATAAATCAGTATTGGTTGATATGAGTGTCATAAGTCATTTTAATATATTGGTATGAATAGGACCTTATATATATTCATGTTTATTGCTTTTATATGACTTATGACACTCATATCAAAATCAAAATTAACTTCATCAATTTGCTAGAAAGGCTTTTAACATCCATATCAATATTAGAATTAGTAGAACGGAGGAATTTTCATGAATGTTACAATATATACGGATGGTTCCGCTAGAGGAAACCCGGACGGACCGGGAGGCTATGGAACCGTCCTGATCTATATCGATTCAAGGGGAACAGAGCATAGAAGGGAGTATAGCGCCGGCTACCAAAAGACGACGAACAACCGGATGGAGCTTATGGCTGCGATCGTCGGTCTCGAAGCGCTGACAAAGCCATGCAATGTCACCTTGTATTCCGATTCCCAGTATTTGATCAAGGCATTCAATGAAAAGTGGCTGGAAGGCTGGATTAAAAAAGGCTGGAAGCGCGGTAAGAATGAACCGGTTAAAAATGTTGACTTGTGGAAGCGGCTGTTAAAAGCCATGGAACCCCATAAAGTAACTTTTCATTGGGTGAAGGGCCATAATGGACATCCCATGAACGAACGCTGTGATGAGCTTGCGACAACCGCAGCCGACGGCAGTGATCTTCTGGAAGATGTTGTATCGGAATAAGGAATAGAAACCATTTAAAATCCGAGCCGGTTATGATATAATAAAAACGGAAT